>JADLDF010000278.1 GCA_020846815.1 Gammaproteobacteria bacterium
CGGTCGGCAAGCTCGCGGCGATCGCCTCCGAGGAGATCCTCTATCCCGAGATCGCGCGCTGCCACGCGATCCGCGGCGCCGAGGTGTTCCTGCATTCGACCAGCGAGACCGCCTCGCCGAACCTCACGATCAAGCAGATCGCGCGCCGCGCGCGCGCACTCGAGAACCTCGCCTACGTGGTTTCGGCGAACAACGCCGCGCTGACGGGCATCGACGTGCCGGTCGATTCGAGCAACGGCTATTCCGACATCCTCGACTGGCAGGGCAACCAGATGGTGCTCGCCGGCGGCGGCGAGTCGTCGGTGGCCAATGCCTGGCTCGACATGGCGGGGCTGCGTGCCGCACGCCGCCGGCCGCAGATGTCGAACATGCTGTCGCGCCAGGCGCTGGAGCTGTTCGCCGAGAGCTATGCGAACGCCGACCTGCGCCGCTGCAATGGCCTGCTCGAGGGCGGCAAGCTGCGGATCCCCGATCGCAGCTACTTCCAGCAGCGCCAGGCCGACGCGATCCAGCGCGCCATCGAGCGCGGCATCCTGTAGTCGTCGTCGACGGCGGCCGGACGGCGCAGGGCGCAGGGGAGGCGGCATGGCGGCAGCCACGGATGGGGCTTGGCAGGTCGAGAGCCTCGGCCGCGGCGTGTTCCTGTTCCGCTGGACGCGTGGCTTCTACCTCAGCACCTTCGTCGTCGGCGAGCGCGGCGTCACGGCCATCGACCCGATCGGCCCGGCCGCCGCGGCTGCCTACCGCGAGGCGATCGCCAGCGTCACCGACCGGCCACTCTCGCGCATCGTCTATTCGCACGACCATCGCGACCACATCTGCGGCGGCCAGGTGCTCGCCGCGGGAGAGTCTTGCGAGGTCTGCGCACACGAGGCCGCGCAGCGGCGCATCGCCCGGCGCGGCGACACGGACGTGCTGGCGCCGACGCGGCTGATCGGCGACGGCGAGGTGGTCGCCGACGGCGCCGCGACGCTCGAAGTGCGCTACTTCGGGCCGAACCACTCCGACTCGAACCTGCTGTTCCTGCTGCCCACCGACCGTGGTCGCATGCTGGTCTGGGTCGACGGCATCGAGCCGGGCGTCGCGCCCTACCGCAACCTGCCTGACACGGATTTCGGCGGCTATCTGCACTCGCTCGACGAGGCGGCGAAGCTGCAGTTCGACTTCGTCGTCGGCGGACACACCGGTCCCGGCGGCCGCGAATGGGTCGCGGACTATCGCGAATACATCCTGCGGCTGCTCGAAGCGACCCGCACGGCCTACCGCGCGGTCGGCGAGCAGACGCCGAAACCCGGCGAGGACGGCGTCGCGATGACCGAGCGTGTGCGCGGCGAGGTGGCCGCGACCGCCGCGGCGAGCCTGCGCGCGCGCTTCGGACACTGGAGCGGCTATGCACAGTGGGCGCCGCAGACCGCGGACCGGATCCTGAGCTACCTGATCACGGGAAACTGAAGCGATGAAAGCCGTCATCCAGTCGGCCCATGGCGACCCGGCCGCCGTGCTGCGCGTGCTCGACCTGCCCGCCGAGCAGCCCGCCGCCGACGAGGTCGTGGTGCGCATGGAAGCTGCGGCGATGCACATCGCGGACCTGCGCACGATCACCGGCGACGACGACGCCTTCAGGTTCCCGGTGCCGCGTACGCCCGGCTTCGAGGGCATCGGCCGCGTCGTGCGCGTGGGCAGCGCCGTCACCGAGTACCGGGTCGGCGAGCGTGTGTTCCCGGCGCTCGCCAGCGGCACGTTCCGCGAAGAAGTGCGTTGCAAGGCGGCGCTCTGCCTGCCGGCGCCGGCGAGCGGCGACGCGATCCAGCTCAGCCTGCTGACCGTCAACGGCCCGACCGCCGAGGTGCTGCTCGAGGACTTCGCCGATCTGCAGCGCGGCGACTGGCTGATCCAGAACGCCGCGAATTCGAGCTGCGGCCGCTATCTGACCCGCCTCGCGCGCCTCAAGGGCGTGCGCACGGTGAACGTGGTGCGCCGTGCGGAAATGATCGAGGAACTGCGCGAGCTCGGCGGCGACGTCGTGCTGCTCGACGGACCGGATCTGGCGCCGCGCGTCGCCGCCGCGGTCGGCGGTGCGCCGGTGAAGCTCGGCATCGATGCGGTCGCGGGTGCGGCCACGCAGCGCATCGCCGAGTGCCTCGCGCCCGGCAGCACGGTCGCGAGCTATGGCTCGATGAGCGGGCAGCGCTGCGAGCTCGACTTCTACCTGATGTTCCGCAACGACATCCGGCTGCGCGGCGTGGCCTTCGTGCGGCAGTTCCAGGCCAGGCGCACGCCGCAGCAGGTGCGCGAGATGTATGCGCGCCTCGCTGGCCTGATGGCGCGCGGCGAGCTGGTCGCGAAGATCGCCGGCGTCTACGCGCTCGACCAGGTCGTCGAGGCCTGCGTGCGCGCCGCCCGCACCGGCGCGGAGCGCGACGGCAAGGTGATCCTGAAGATCTCGTGACGCACCGCGAGCGGGAGACGCCGAGGTCTGGTTCTCCAAAGGCGTGCGACCGATGCTCGGCGGCCTCGATGCGCGCAGCGCCGAAAAGGGATGTCGGCGTCAGGCGCCGCGGGCGAGGTCGTCGCGCACCAGCAGCGCCGAAGTCGCCGCGCCCATCGAGCCGGCGAAACCCCGCGGGCAACATGCATCGCCGACGTTGAACAATCCCCTGATGGGCGTGCGGTGCGAGACCGGCGAGCCGGGCACGGTGCGGAAGCCCGGCCACTTGCCGCGATAGCAGGTGCGCGTCAGCACGCGGCAGCGTGCATCGAAGTCGGGGATGATGTCGCGCAGGTCGTCCATGACGAGCGCGAACTCGGCGTCGAGGTCGCCCGGGTCGAGCGCATTCAGTGGCGCGCCACCGACTGTGTACAGGTGCTTGCCCGGCGGGGCCGTGTCGGGGCAGTCGAACGAGGGCGAGTCGATCATGTTGACGCGCCGGGTGCCGCAGACCGCGATCGCCGAATAGTCGAGCACGCGCTCGTCGCTGCAGAAATGCAGCCACAGGATCGCGGTCGGATGCACGTGGTGCTCGAGATATCCGAGGTAGCTGCGCTCGAAGGCTCCGGCACCGGCGAGCGCGACCGTGGCCTGCGGCCCGAGATTGCTGACGACCACGGGTGCCGCGACGCGATGGTCGCGGCGCTGCCAGCGCAGGCTGGCACCGGTGGCCAGGCCGCGCTCGTGCAGGATCCCGCTCGCCGCGCAGCCGGTCAGCACGTCGCCGCCGTGGGCGCGGACGACCTCGGCCATGCGTTCCCAGAGACGCAGGCTGCCGCCCTCGACGTAGCCGAAGCGCAGCCGCGGGATGTTCTTCAGCAAGCGGAAATACTCGCCGGCCGGCAGCTCGTGACTGTTGACGGTCAGCAGCGCGGAGATCGTCGCCTGGAACAGCGCGTGGATGCGCGGATTGGCCGTGTACTGCGCCAGCCAGTCGCGGAACGACAGCTCGTCGGTCGGCTCGAGCCAGTCGAGCGCATCGCCGAGCGCGGCGATGACGCGGCGCGATTCCTCCTCCGAGACCGCGACGTGGCGGATGGTGGCGCGCAGGCTGCCGCGCTCCGCGGTGATTTCGTGGCAGCGACCGTCGAACCACCAGGCCGAGCGGCTCGCCTGGCGCACGCCGGACTCGACGCCGAGCTCGGCGCAGATCTTTTCGATCGGGCCGCCGACCTGCACGGCCAGGCCGCCCGTTGCGCAGAGATAGCCGTCGTGATCGGAGGTCGAGAAGCGTCCGCCGAGATAGGCGCGCTTCTCGACGAGCAGCACGCGCCGTCCCTGCCGCGCGAGCAGGGCTGCGGCACAGCTGCCGCCGACGCCGGAGCCGAGGACGATCGCGTCGTAGCGGGATTGCAGGCTCTGGCTGGAGGGTTGCATTGCTGAGTGGTCAGCTCGTAGCGGGGATGGTTGCGGCAGGAGCTGCGGCGTCGGGAGCTGCAGCGGCGACGATCGGGGCAGGGGCGGCACGTCGCAGCTCGTAGACGCAGAGGCTCACGGCGGTCGCGAGGTTCAGCGACTCGATCGTGCCACTGCCGGGAATGGTGAACTTGCGCGCGCCCGGCGCCGCGAGCATCGGGACGGGCAGGCCGCGGGCTTCGTTGCCGAACAGCAGGCAGGCGAAACCGTCGAAGCCCGGCGCGGTCAGCGGCTCGCCGTGCAGGTCGAGGCAGGCGATGCGGCCGAAGCGTGCAGGCAGCGAGTCGAGCGGCACGTCGCACTCGATGGGCACGTGGAAGACCGCGCCGGCGCTGGCGCGCAGCACCTTGGAATTGAACGGATCGACGCTGCCCGGCGTCAGCAGGCAGCGAAAGCCGCCGAACCAGGCGAGGCTGCGCAGGATCGTGCCGAGGTTGCCGGGGTCCTGGACCTCGTGCAGGCAGACTGCCCGTTCGCCACCGCGCGGCGCCGGCGGCGGCAGGATCGGCACGCGTGCGACGAGACCCTGCGGCGTGCGCGTCTCGGAGAGCTGCGCCATCTGCCGCGCGCCGATCACGTGGACGGGGAACGGGCTGCGCCAGTCGGCATGCTCCTGCGTGACATAGAGCTTGCTGGCACGCAGCCGTGGCTCACGTTCCGCGGCCTTCTGCAGCTCGAGCACCAGGTGCTCCCCCTCGACCAGGAAGGCGTGCTGCGCTTCGCGGTACTTCTTCTGGTGCAGTTTCCTGAGCTCGTCGAGACTCACGAGGCCACCGCGATGCTCTGCCGCGCGCCGCCGAGACTCAGCGCGACGGCTTCGGCGACCTTGATGCCGTCGACGCCGGCCGAGAGGATACCGCCGGCGTAGCCTGCGCCTTCGCCGCAGGGGAACAGGCCACGGACGTTCAGGCTCTGCAGCGTTGCCGGGTCACGCGTGATCCGCAGCGGTGCGGAGGTGCGCGTCTCGACGCCGGTGAACACGGCGTCCTCGCGATCGAAGCCGGCGATCTGGCGGCCGAAGGCGGGCAGCGCCTCGCGGATCGCCTCGATGGCGTAGGGCGGCAGTGCGCCCGAGAGATCGCCGAGCCTGACGCCGGGCTGGTACGAGGGCTCGACCTCGCCGAGCGTGGTCGAGGGCACGCCGCGCAGGAAGTCACCGACCAGCTGGCCGGGTGCGCGATCGTCGCCGCCGCCGAGCACGAAGGCCTGGGACTCGAGCCGTTCCTGCAGCTCGATGCCGGCCAGCGTGCCGTCCGGGAAGTCGGCCCGGGGGTCGATGCCGACGACGATGCCGGCGTTGGCGTTGCGTTCGTTGCGCGAATACTGGCTCATGCCATTGGTGACCACGCGGCCGGGCTCGGAGGTCGCGGCGACGACCATGCCGCCGGGGCACATGCAGAAACTATAGACCGCGCGGCCGTTGCGTGCATGGTGCACCAGCTTGTAATCGGCGGCACCGAGCGCCGGATGGCCGGCGTAGCGGCCGAGGCGGACGCGGTCGATCATCGATTGCGGATGCTCGATCCGCAGGCCGATCGCGAACGGCTTCGGCTCGAGGAACACGCCGCGCCGCTGCAGCATGCGGAAGCTGTCGCGGGCGCTGTGGCCGGGTGCGAGCACGACGTGCCGGCCGTGCAGCACCTCGCCGCTCGAGAGCACCACGCCTTCGATCCGGCCGTCGCCGAGCACGAGGTCGTCGACCCGGCTCTCGAAGCGCACTTCGCCGCCGAGCGCGAGGATCTGCTGGCGCATGCGTGCGACCACGCCCGTGAGGCGGAAGGTGCCGATGTGCGGCCTGGCGACGTAGAGGATCTCTTCGGGTGCGCCGGCCGCGACGAACTCGCGCATGACCTTGCGGCCGTGGAACTTCGGGTCCTTGATCTGGCTGTAGAGCTTGCCGTCGGAGAACAGGCCGGCACCGCCTTCGCCGAACTGCACGTTCGACTCGGGATCGAGCACGCCGCGTCGCCACAGGCCCCAGGTGTCCTGGGTGCGGCGGCGCACCTCGCGGCCGCGTTCGAGCACGATCGGCCGGAAGCCCATCTGCGCGAGCAGCAGCGCCGCGAACAGCCCGCCGGGGCCGAAGCCGACGACCAGCGGGCGCTCCTGCAGGCCGGCGGGCGCCTGCGCGACGGGGCGGTAGCTCGTGTCCGGCGCCGGGCCGACCTGCGGGTCGCGCGCGCAGCGACGCAGCACCGCGGCTTCGTCGCGTACCGCGACATCGACGACGTGGACGAAGCTGATCGTCGCGTGCTTCTTGCGCGCGTCGTAGCTGCGCTTGAAGACCGTGAAGTCGAGCAGCTCGTCGTCACGCAGGCGCAGGCGCTGCAGCAGCGCCGCGCGCAGCGCGCCTGGCGGCGCATCGAGCGGCAGCGGGAGTTCGGTGATGCGGATCACGGCCGGCTTCCTGGCCGGTCGACCCGGCAGAGGGAAAAGGTGGCAGAATCATTCTACCGTGCCGAGAACCAAGAGCAGCAGTCGCTGGCTGCAGCGCCACGTCAACGATCCCTACGTCAAGCAGGCGCAGCGCGAGGGCTATCGTTCGCGCTCGGCCTACAAGCTCATCGAGCTCGACCAGAAGGACCGGCTGATCCGTCCCGGCATGCGGGTCATGGACCTGGGCTCCGCGCCCGGCGGCTGGTCGCAGGTGCTGAGCCGGCGGCTCGGCGAGCGCGGCAAGGTGCTCGCGACCGACATCCTGCCGATGGAGCCGATCGACAACGTCGATTTCATCCAGGGCGATTTCACCGACGAGGCGATCGTGGCGCAAATCCACGACTGGCTCGGCGGCGCGAAGTTCGACCTCATCGTCTCGGACATCGCGCCGAACATCACCGGCATCGACTCGGCCGACCAGGCCTCGTCGATCTACTTCCTCGAGCTCGCGCTCGACACGGTGCGCGAGACGCTGAAGCCCGGCGCGACCTTCGTCGCCAAGATGTTCCAGGGCGCAGGCTCCGACCAGTGGCTCAAGGACCTGCGCGGCTCGTTCCAGAAGGTGTCGATCCGCAAGCCCGGCGCTTCGCGGCCCGAGTCGCGCGAGGTCTACGTGGTCGCGAAGGGCTTCAAGGGCGCCTAGCCCGGCGCGTCGTCATCGCCTGCTCCTGGGCCGATCGCGGCTGAGTTTCTCGAAGAGGTTGTGCGCCAGGCCGTGGCCCGCCGCCGTCAGCCGATCGTCGTTGGTCCACAGTGCATCGCAACCGTGATGCTGGGCGCAGGCCAGGTGCAATGCATCGGGCGTCTTCAATCCGAAATGTGCGCGCAGCTCGGCAGCCTGCCGGTAGACCGGACCCGGCAGAGGCAGCTCTTCGAGTTGCGCGAGCGCGCCCTCGTAGCGTCGTTGCAGAGCGAGGTCTGCCTCGCGCATCGGCTTGACCAGACATTCCAGCATCGTCAGGGGAGAAATGGCGAACCGGGCCGGACGCGCGCGTGCCAGTCGCTCCATGACCCTGCTGCCGAAAACCGGGTGACTCTCCACCGCGTAGATCAGCAGGCAGGTATCGAGGTAGATCAGTCCCACGCTTCGCGTTCGGCGGCGACGGCGGCGTCGATTTCCTCGGCAGAGCGCTGAGCATGTCGTGGCAACGGGTGCTGCTCCAGCCAGCGCACGATGTCCCGAGGTGCCGTCGAGGCCGCGGGGTCGTTCGCCGGTACCAGCCGCGCCACCGGCTCGCCACGATTGGCGATGATCACTTCCTGACCCCTGCGCACGACGCGGATCAGCTCGGACAGCCGGTTCTTGGCCTCGAGGATGTTGACCTGCACGACGAATGTCTCCAGCTCATCTGAGCCCTGAAGAGGCTATCAGACTTGGCCAGATATGGCTAGGAGGCGAGACCTCCAGGACGGCCCGGATCTGGATAGATGGGATAGATTCAATTTCAGAAATGAATCTGTCCCGTCTATCAGTCGTTGACCAGCACGACCTTGCCGTAGTGGCTGCGCGAATCGACCATGGCGTGCGCGCGGGCCAGCTCGCGCATCGGCAGCACCGTGTCGACCACCGCGCGGAACTCGCCGCGCGCGAACATCGGCACCGCGATCTCGCGGAACGTACGCATCGACTCGGGCACGAAGCGCGCGCTGGTCGAGATGCTCATCGACAGCAGCTGCAGGTTGCGCGTGCCGATGTTCAGGCTGAAGCAGACCTGGCGGCCGCCGGTGCTGCCGTACATCACGATCTTTCCCTCGTACGCCATCGAGTCGAACAGCGCGGTCGCGGTCTCCTCGCCGATGGTCATCAGGCCGACGTCGATGCCGTGGCCGGCAGTGTCGGCGTGCACGCGCTCGGGCAGGTTCACGGACTTGTAGTTGTAGGCGGCGTCGGCGCCGGCCGCGAGCGCGCGAGCGCATTTGTCGTCGCGGCTGGCGGTGCCGGCGACCCAGCAGCCGCGCCATTTCGCGATCTGCAGCGCGGCGCTGCCGACGCTGCTGGCGATGGCCTCGATGAGTACGCGCTGGCCTTGCCGGGCATCGGCGACCGTGACCAGCGCGTGCCAGGCCGTCAGCCAGCCGACCGGGATGGCGGCGCCCTGCACGAAGTCGAGCGTATCGGGCAGGGGCAGCGTGTGCTCGACGTCGTACAGCACCTGGGTGGCATGCGAGCCGCGGGCGCGGCCGAAGACGCGATCGCCGGGCGCGAACGCGGTGACACCGGGGCCGACGGCCTCGACGACGCCGGCCGACTCCATGCCCATGACGAACGGCAGGGTCTGGCCGGAGTAGGTGCCGGCGCGCATGCGCGTCTCGGCGAAGTTGATGCCGGAGGCACGCACCGCGACCCGCAGCTGGCCGGGACCCGGCACGGGATCGGGCAGCTCGATCCATTTCATGACCTCGACGCCGCCGAAAGCGGTGACCTGGTAGCCGTGCATCCCTTCGTCCTCCCTGGTGCAGGTATGTCGTGGTGCCGCGCCGCGCCGCGCCGCGCAGTGCCACTCCGCGCTGCGCGACGCCGCGACCTGCTGTGATGCCTCGTCAGCGGCCGGCGGCCCGCGCGGGCGTCGCGCAGTGCCGGTCATTCTCGGCGAACAGCGCGTCCTCGGACAGTAGCCGGTGATTGACCGGCGCACGATAGTCGTGCGGATCGAGCTGCATCGCGTGCGCGAACTGCGCCAGTGCTTCGGTGTCGCGGCAGGCGAGCGCGTAGGCGTAGCCGAGATTGTTGGCGGCGCGTGCGTTGTGTGGCGACTTGTGTGCCACATCTTCCCAGAAGCTGATTTCGGTGGCATAGACGCGGTTGCGCACCTGGGTCGCGAACGCGAGGCCGATCGCGAGCGCGAGCAGCGCGAGCCAGGCTGCGGTGGTGGCTGCGGTCGCGGTCGCAGCCACGAGCGGCGGCGTGTGCGCAGCCGGAGGAGACGGCGGCGGCGAGGCCGGGTCGTTTTGGCCTGCGCCTGCGCCTGCGCCTGCGCCTGCGCCTGCGGCTGCGCCTGCGGCTGAGGTGACGGGGCGGGCCGGCGCAGCGCCGGCGCGCCAGGCGCCGGACAGCGCGAGGCCGAGCAGCCAGGCGGGACCGACGATCGCGAGATAGAGCTGGCGTTCGTTGACCACGTCGAGCCGCGGCAGCACCGAGTTGGTCGGCAGCAGCCACAGGAAGAACCAGGTGATCGCGAAGCCGACGGCGGGGCGACGGCGCAGCAGCACGAGGCCGGTGGCAGCAAGGGCGACGAGCGCGGCGGCGCGCAGCAGCAGCGCGGCGTGGAGCGTCGTCACCGTGGCGAGCGCCGGGTCGGCGTTCAGGCGATCGAAGCGCAGCAGCTGACCGAGCAGCCAGGAGATCGCGTCCACCTGCGTCAGCAGGTTGATGCCGATCGGGCGGGCGCCGAGGCTGCCTTCGAGCACGGCGCGATACGGCGGCCAGGCGAGCATCAGCAATGCC
>JADLDF010000279.1 GCA_020846815.1 Gammaproteobacteria bacterium
AGTTGAAGTTGTAGGAGTCGGAGCGGTTGCGGCGGAACTCGCGCACTTCGCCGATGCCGCGCACCATGAAGCGCGCGACCTCGGCCGGATCCTCGATGATGATCTGCACGCGCTCCGCGGCCTGCTCCCCGAGCGTGCGCACGAGAAAGCGGTGGATCTGCTCGAAATAGGCGGCGCTGCGCTTCGGCCCGGTCAGCACCACCGGGAACGGCTGCTCGACGTTGGCTGGGTCGAGCAGGATGCCGAGCAGGTAGAAGACCTCCTCGGCGGTGCCGACGCCGCCGGGGAAGACGACGATGCCGTGGGCGAGCCGCACGAAGGCCTCGAGCCGCTTCTCGATGTCCGGCATGATCACGAGCTGGCTGACGATCGGGTTGGGCGGCTCGGCGGCGATGATGCCGGGCTCAGTCAGGCCGATGTAGCGGCCGCCGACGATGCGCTGCTTGGCGTGGCCGATGGTCGCACCCTTCATCGGGCCTTTCATCGCACCCGGGCCGCAGCCCGTGCAGACGTCGATGCCGCGCAGGCCGAGCTCGTAGCCGACCTTCTTGGTGTATTCGTATTCCTCGCGGCCGATCGAGTGCCCGCCCCAGCAGACGGCGAGGTTCGGCCGCAGCTTGTGGTCGAGGATGCGCGCGTTGCGCAGGATGTGGAACACGGCGTTGGTCACGGACGCCGGCTTGGCGAGGTCGAAGCGCGTGCCGTCGACGATCTCGTTGGCGATGTAGACGACGTCGCGCAGCACCGAGAACAGCAGCTCCTTGATGCCGCGGATCATCTCGCCGTCGACGAACGCCGCCGCGGGCGCGTTCCTGATCTCGAGCTTCACCCCCCAGGCGTGGCGCACGATGCGGATGTCGAAGTCCCGATACCGGTCGAAGATCTCCTTGGCGTTGTCGCTGTCGCTGCCGGAGTTCAGCACCGCGAGCGCGCACTGGCGGAACAGCGGATAGAGACCGCCCTGCCCGCTCGAGAGCAGCTTCTCGATCTCCTCCTGCGACAGGCTCTCGAGCGCGCCACGCGGCCCGACGCGGGCGTCGACGAACTCGGGGATGACGATCGTGGATTCCAAGGGGCGGGCTCTCTCCGGCGGCCGGGAACCATGCCGGCCGGTCGCGCATTCTGCCTGTTTCGAACCGTGGTGACCTACCGGGTCGCGCCGCACCGGTATCCGGCGCCACAGCGCCTCGGTCAGCAGCCGCCAGTCAGGGCTGGATCACGATCGGCGTGTTGTCGGACACCAGCATCCAGATCTCGAGCATGTCGGCATTCGAGACCGCGATGCAGCCGTCGGTCCAGTCCCGCGTCGCGTAGTAGTCGAGACCCTTGCGCGGGTCGTTCGGCAGACCGTGGATCATGATCGCGCCGCCGGCGGCCCAGCCGTTGCGCCGCGCGCGCGCGACGTCTTCGGCGTTCGGGTACGAGACCTTCATCGACATGAAGAAGTCGCTGCGCGGGTTGCGCTTGACCAGGCGGTAGCTGCCCTCCGGCGTGCGGAAGTCGCCCTCGCGCTCCTTGTGTCCGACCGGGTTCAGCCCGAGCGCCACGCGATACGAGCGCAGCACCTCGTCGCCGCGCAGCAGGTACAGGCGTCGCTCGGACTTGCGGACCAGGACCCGGGTCGCGGTCGGCAGCGTATCGCCGGCGGCGGCGCCGAGGCCCGCAGGCGGCAGCGGCGAACCGGCCGGCCCCGGACTGCGCGGCAGCGAGTCGACGAAAGGCGTGGCGGCGCCGGCCGTGGCCGCGGCGGCCGCGACGACCAGCCCGCAGACCAGCATCGTCCGCAGGGAAGAAAGCAAGCTCATGCAAGAGATTATAGTCGGAGCCGAAGGCCGGGATCCGGAACGGAATTCATCCTGGCTGTGACGCCCGTCTCCGATTGGCGACCACGGGCACCGGGCTGCGGCCGCAGCCCGGTCGGCGATGCAGGGTACCGTCCACCGAGCCCAATAGATCGGATTTCAGATCCAATCTATTGTCCCTCGTGGGGCAAGGGGAAGAACCGTGACGGATGGCAGCGCGACGACGACGGGAAGACGGAGCGGCGACGCGGGAACCCGAGGGCTCGCGCGGTGGCTGCACGGGGTGCTGGCGATCGGCCTGATCGCATCGCTCGCTGCCTGCGCGGCCGTGCCCGACAATGGCATCGCCGAGCGCCTCGACGAACGCACCGGCACGACCGTGACCGCGATGCAGCGCGCCATCGAGCTCGTCTCGACCGAGCCGCGCGGCGGCAGCGGCGATCCGTTCGCTTACCTCGCGCCGTTCGAAACCAACCGCATGGGTCGGCGCGAACTCTACCTCTGGGTCGCTGTTCCGGACGAACGCGGCGGCGCAGCCATGCCGGTGGTGGTGGTCGGCAGCGGCCCCCTGCCGGCGAAGCCGCTCGGAGCGGACGCCGGCAGCCTCGGGCTCGGCAGTTTCCCTTACCCGACTCCCGCTCCCTGGTCGAAGATCAGTGTGTTCTCGATCGACGAGGCGGCGCTGCGGTCGCTCGCCGCGGCCGGCGCGCTCGAAGTCTCGGTCCGCTATGCCGACGGGCGCGTGGTCCGCTTCGGCGGCACGCCGCAGCCTGCGGACATCCTGCGCCAGTTCCTCGGTTCGCTCGGCCTCTGACGACGCAGCCGCGGCCGAGGGACGGCGCGCGGCGGCGCCTCAGCGGCCGGCGGCGATGCCGGTCTGCAGGTCCTCGAGTCGCGGCACGACGAGCTGCGCACCGGTGCGCAGCGCACCGAGCTCGAGGTCCGGGTTGTACTGCTGCAGCAGCCACACCGGCACACCGGCATAGCGCTGCGTGATCGACCAGAGCGTGTCGCCGCGCCGCACGATGTAGATCTCGGTGCCCTGGATGCGCCGCTGGGCGAAGAACGCTGCCTGCAGACGCGAATGGAAATCGCGGCGCTTCCGCTCGAACTCCTCGGGCGTGACGCGCACGAAGTCCAGCTTCAGCGTCCGGCCGAGCAGCACGGCCTGGCCGTACTTCATGCGGTTCAGCTCGCGCAGGCGCGCGGCGCTGACGTCGAGCCACTCGGCGTAGTGCCCGAGCGTCTCCTCGGCGATCACGCGCACGCTGCCGTCGCGCACCGCGAGATCGATCGCGTCGGCGGCCGGCGGCGGCGTGCCGGCCCCGGGCCCGACCTCGGGTTCCTGGGCTTCCGCGCTCACCGGCTCGCTGCCGCGCGGCGCCTCGGCGAGCGCGACCGCCGCGGGCGCAGCCACCCCGGCCACGGCAGGCGCGCGCGCTACGCGCCGGGTGCGCGGCCCGACGCTCGCGGCAGCCGGCAGAGCCTCTTCCACCGCCGCCGCCGAGGACAGCGCGCCGGCCGAATCGGCGACGACTGGCACCGCAGCACTCGTCGGCGCCGGGCCCTCGGGCCGCGCGCTGCCGCCGGCCGCCGCTTCCGTGGCCTCGTCGGCCGCATCCGCCGTGACCGGCGTCGGCGCTTCGGCCGCCGCGGCACTGAGCGTCGCCGGATCCAGCGCCACGCGCAGCCGCTGGCCTTCGAAGATGAAATCGGCGTCGCGGATGCGGTTGAGCGCCATGAGCTGCTTCGCCGTCAGGCCGAACTTCGCGGCCACGCCGAACAGCGTGTCGCCGGCGCGCACGACGTAGGTGCGCGGCGCCGCGGCAGTGGCGGCGGCACGCTCCGCGGTCGCGGCGCCGGCGGCAGTGGCTGCACCTCCGGCCCCGCCATCCTCGCCACCTGCCGCCGCGCCGGTCGCGACCGCGGCCGTCGCCACGGCCCGCGCGCCGGATGCGGAGCCGGCGACTGCCGGGATCATCGCGGGCGCGGCGGCTTCGGCCGCGGGCGCGGGCTTCGCATTCACGGCGGCGAGCAGCGGCGGGCGCCTCTCGGGCAGGCGCAGCACGCGCCCGCGGCGGACACGGTTGCCGGAGTCGAGCCCGTTGAGCTCGGCAAGCGTGCGCTGCGCGATGCCGTAGCGGCGCGCGATAGCGGCCAGCGTCTCGCCCTTGCCGACGCGATGCGAGCGTTGCTGGATCTGCGCCGCGTACAGCTCGTTGGCACCGATGCGCGCCGCCAGCAGCTCTGAGGTGAGCTCGGACTGTGCAGGCGGCAGGCGCAGACGGTAGCCGCGCGGCACCAGCCGCGAGCCGTCCCAGACGGATGGCCGCAGCGCCGGGTTCAGCTCGCGCAGCGTCGCGCGCGGCACCTCGATCGCGCGTTCGATCACTGCGGCGCGGGCGTAGCCGGGCATCGCGACCTCGCGGAAGCGGATCTCCGCGGCGCGCTCGATCGCGCCGAAGTACTTCTCCGGATTCTGGTCGATCGCCAGCGCGGCGAGGAACGACGGATAGAAGTTGCGCGACGCGAAGCCGAAGGTCGGGCCGCGGAAGCGGCGCGCGATGGTGACGAAATCGTCCGTGCCCATCGCCTCCTTGGCACGGCGCATGCCGGCAGCGCCGTGGTTGTAGGCGGTCAGCGCCAGCGGCCAGGTGCCGAGCACGCGGTAGTTGTACGACAGCAGCTGCGCGGCGGCCTCGGTGGAACGGAACGGGTCGAGACGCTCGTCGACGACGTCGTCGACGCGCATGTAGCGGCGACCGGTCGAGCGCATGAACTGCCAGAGACCGGCGGCACCGACCTTCGAATAGGCGTGCGGCGTGAACGACGACTCGACGTGCGGCAGCGCGGCGAGCTCAGGCGGCAGGCCGAGGTTGGCGAAGGTCTCGGCGATGTGGGTCTCCCAGGCACCCGAGCGGATCAGGCCCGCCTTGAAGCGGTCGGCCTGGCCGAGCTGGAAGCGCACGCCGCGCGCCGCCTCGAGCAGCCGCTCCGGCGTCGCCGCCGGGCCCCAGGCCGCGAGCACTCGGCGCGCATCCTCTCCGAGCGCCGCATCGTCGGCCGCGGCGCCGCCCGTGCGCGCCGAGAGTGCCGCGGCCGCGGCCTTCAGCGCCGCGACGTAGCGCTCTCGTGTCGCATCGACGGCGTCACGCCGGTCCGTGGGCGCGGTGTCCGGCGAGAACTGCAGCCTGGCGTAGACCACCGACAGGTCCCACTCGTCGTGCAGCAGGCCTTCGTTGGTCGTGACCTCTGTATAGATGCGGATCCAGAAGTTCACGTCGCGCTGCAGCTCGGCCGGACGCGGGATCGCACTGACCGCTGGCGTCGCCAGCGCGATCGGGGCCGGCACGGTCGGCGCCGCGGAAGACGGCGCGGCCACGGCAGTCGTCGGCGTGCCCGGGCGAGCGCTGCCGTCCTGTGCCGGCTGCTGCGCTCCGACGCGCGCGGTGAATGACACAGCCATGCCGAGCAGGATCGCCACCAGGGCGAGAGACCGTCGCGAGCCGACGCGATGTCGCGGCGCAGGTGTCGAAAGCATTTACGAGGCCCCTCGTGGACCCAAGTAACTGATTTTCCGGGAAACCCGCGCCGGACGCGGGCTGGGAGGAAGCGTATCCTGCCGCAGTGGCGTCGACAATTCTGACGATTCGGGGCTGTGACGCGCAGCAGACTTAATCCGCAGCCCCGCCCGGAAGCCCCGTTGCGCGCCGTCGGTCACAGTTTTCGGGCCGTTGGCGCGACATATCGACACGCCGGCAGCTCCCGCGGCGCGCTGGCACGTCGATTGCTCCATGTACGGGTACAAGAACAAGAAAGAGCTTAGAACTCCTCCACAAGCAAGCAAGCGACCAATGCCCCGCGCAAGCGGGGCTTCTTTTTTGGGAGAGAAGAAAATAAATAGAAAATAAATCCGATTTATTTTCTTTTATTTTCTTCTCTCCCAAAAAAAGAGGCGGTCTTTCGACCGCCTCCGAGAAACGCGCCAACCCGTCAGGGCTGGGTTGCCAGGCGGGGAGCCTGGCGCTGGCGCGGGTTCGTGTGTCCTGCGCACCGCGGCGGGCGAAGCGCCCGCGCGGCCTGCACCTCAGTGGCCGCGCCTCAGCCGCACTTGGAGTCGCCGCAGTTCAGGCAGGTCATGCAGCCGTCCATCAAGACCACGGCCGCCGTGCTGCACTTCGGGCAGAGCTGAGCGCCTTCGGGGAAGACCGACTTCGCGAACGCGTCGGTCTGCTTGTTGCGCGCCTCGAACTCGGCGCGCTTCTCCTCGACCAGCTTCTTCTGGTGCTCGTCGAGCTCAGGTTTGCGTATCAGGCCGATGGTCTGCAGGTGCTTCTCGATGACGTAGCCGAGCTCGGCGATGATCGAGGGCATGAACTTGCCGCCCGGCTGCCAGTAGCCACCGCGCGGATCGAACACGGCCTTGAGCTCGTCGACCAGGAAGGTGACGTCACCGCCCTTGCGGAACACCGCCGAGATGATGCGCGTCAGCGCGACGATCCACTGGTAGTGGTCAAGGTTCTTGGAGTTGATGAACACCTCGAACGGCCGGCGCTGCTCGTGCTCGGTGCCCTCGTTCAGCACGATGTCGTTGATGGTCACGTACATGGCGTGATCCGACACCGGCGTCTTGATCTTGTAGGTCGAGCCGATCAGCACCTCGGGACGCTGCACCTCCTCGGTCAGGCGCACGACCTTGCTGCCCTTGGCGCCGCGCGAGGCCTCGGCCGCGGTCGGCATTCGCGCCGCCGGCTCGGCGGCGGAGCCGGCCTGGGGCGCGTCGCTGGCTCCGGCTTTCTCGGCGGGCTTCTGCACGCGGTATTTGGTGATCTTGCGATCGATCTTGATGGCGGACATGTTGGCGTGCTCCGGTATCAGATGGGCGTCCGGCGGATCACTCCGCGTCAGAACTTGCCGTAATAACCTTCCTTGAGGGCGTCGTAGAGGTTCGCGGCGGTGTGCATCTCGCCGTCGTACTCGATCTCCTCGTCGCCCTTGACCGAGATCTCGGAGCCGTCCTCGAGCGTGAACACGTAGGTCGTGTTCTTGAGGTCGTCTTCCTTCACCAGCACGCCCTGGAAGGCCTCGGGGTTGAAGCGGAAGGTCGTGCAGCCCTTCAGGCCCTTCTGGTGGGCGTAGAGGTAGATGTCCTTGAACGACTCGTACTTGAAATCGGTGGGCACGTTCGCCGTCTTGGAGATCGAGGAGTCGATCCACTTCTGCGCCGCGGCCTGGATGTCGACGTGCTCGGTCGGCGTGATGTCGTCGGCGGTCGTGAAGTAGTCGGGCAGCTTCTCCGCGGCGCTGGTCGAGTTCGGCATCGCGCGCGGGTTGGCCAGCTCGCGGTAGGCGAGCAGCTCGAACGAAAAGACGTCGATGCGCTCCTTGGTCTTGCGGCCTTCGCGGATCACGTTGCGGAAATAGTGGTGTGCGAACGAGGGCTCGATGCCGTTGCTGGCATTGTTGGCGAGCGACAGCGAGATCGTGCCGGTCGGCGCGATCGAGGAGTGATGCGTGAAGCGCGCACCGACCTGGGCGAGCTGCTCGACGAGCTGCGGGGCGGCCTCGGCGACGCGCTGCATGTAGCGGCTGTAGCGCGCGTGCAGCAGGCGGCCCGGGATGCGCGCGCCGACCTTCCAGCCGTCGCGGGCCATTTCAGGGCGCTTGCGCAGCATCTCGCCGGTGACCGTGAACTCTTCGTTCATGATCGGCGCCGGACCCTTTTCGCGCGACAGCTCGAGGCCCGCCTCCCAGCCGGCGACCGCCATTTCGCGCGAGACGTCTTCGGTGAA
>JADLDF010000280.1 GCA_020846815.1 Gammaproteobacteria bacterium
CCGCTGTCGCCGCGCGACACGGTCGAGCGGCTGCTGCTGGTGGCACGTACGCTGGCACAGCGGCTGCGCGGCGAGGCACTCGACGGGCGCGGGCAGCCGCTGACCGACGCCCGCGTCGCGGAGCTGCGGCGCGAGGCGGTCGAAGGCGCGCCGTGACGCGGCGGCGTGCCGCGGCGGCGCGCGCCGCCGAGCTGCGCGCACAGATCGCGCATCACGACTACCGCTATCACGTCCTCGACGATCCGCAGGTCCCGGACGCCGAGTACGACCGTCTCGTCCAGGAGCTGCTCGCGCTCGAGCGGCAGCACCCCGAGCTGGTCACGCCCGATTCGCCGAGCCAGCGCGTGGGCGCGCGGCCCTCCGCCGCGTTCGCGACCCTCGTGCACCGCATCCCGATGCTCTCGCTGGACAATGCCTTCAGCGAAGAGGACGTGATCGCCTTCGACCGCCGCATCCGCGACAAGCTCGGCGGCGAGGTCGAAGTCGCCTACAGCGCCGAGCCGAAGATCGATGGTCTGGCCGTGTCGGTCACCTGGGAGCATGGCCGGCTGCTGCGGGCCGCGACCCGCGGCGACGGTGAGCGCGGCGAGGACGTCACGGCGAACGTGCGCACCATCCGCTCCGTGCCGCTGCGGCTGCGCGACGGCGCGCCGCGGCTGCTCGAGGCGCGTGGCGAGGTGTTCATGCCGCTGGAGCGCTTCGAGCGCATGAACCGCGAAGCCGAAGCGCGCGGCGAGCGCACTTTCGTGAATCCGCGCAATGCCGCCGCGGGCGCGCTGCGCCAGCTCGATCCGCAGATCACCGCGGCGCGGCCCCTGGACCTGTATTTCTATTCGGTCGGTGAGGTCGAGGGCGTCGCGCTGCCGGAGCGCCACAGCGAGGTGCTCGCGCGGCTGCGTGAATGGGGACTGCGCACCTGCCCGGAGATCGGCGTCGTGCACGGCGTCGCGGGCTGCCTCGACTACTACCGCCGCATCGGCGAGCGGCGTGCGAAGCTGCCGTACCAGATCGACGGCGTCGTCTACAAGGTCGACCGCTTCGCCGAGCAGCGCCAGCTCGGTTTCCTGTCGCGCGCGCCGCGCTGGGCGCTCGCGCACAAGTTCCCGGCCGACGAGGCGATCACGACCGTGCGCGACGTCGAGTTCCAGGTCGGGCGCACCGGTGCGCTGACGCCGGTCGCGCGGCTCGCGCCGGTGTTCGTCGGCGGCGTCACGGTCAGCAACGCGACGCTGCACAACATGGACGAGATCGAGCGCAAGGACGTGCGCATCGGCGACTCCGTGGTCGTGCGGCGCGCCGGCGACGTGATTCCCGAGGTGCTGCGGGTCATGCCCGAGCGGCGCCCGGCCGATGCGCGGCCGGTCGTGCTGCCGGGCAGCTGTCCGGTCTGCGGCTCGCCCGTGGCGCGCGAGGAGGAGGGCGCGATCGCGCGCTGCACCGGCGACTACGTCTGCCGCGCGCAGCGCAAGGAGCGGCTGCGTCACTTCGCTTCGCGGCGCGCCATGGACGTCGAGGGGCTCGGCGACAAGCTCATCGAACAGCTCGTCGAGGGTGGCCTGGTGAGCTCGCCCGCCGACTTCTACACGCTCGACGTGGCGCAGCTCGAAGGCCTCGATCGCATGGGCCGCAAGTCGGCCGAAAAGCTCGTCGCCGCGCTGCAACGCAGCCGGGAGACGCGGCTCGGCCGCTTCCTGTTCGCGCTCGGCATCCGCGACGTCGGCGAATCCACGGCCGCGGCGCTGGCGGGTTTCTTCGGCGCGCTCGAGCCCCTGATGGTGGCAAGCGCCGAAGCCATCCAGGAGGTGCCGGACGTCGGTCCCATCGTGGCCGCGCACGTGGTCGAGTTCTTCGCGAACCCATCCAACCTCGAAGTCATCGCGCGGCTGCGCGCCGCCGGCGTGCGCTGGCCCGACCAGGTGCGCACCGCGCCCGAGAAGCTGCCGCTCGCGGGCCTCACGTTCGTGATCACCGGCGCGCTGGAATCGCTGCCGCGAGCCGAGGCGGAGGAAAAGCTGCGCGAGCTCGGTGCGCGCGCCGCCGGCAGCGTCTCGGCCAAGACCAGCTACCTCGTCGCCGGCGCCGACGCCGGTTCCAAGCTCGCCAAGGCGACGGCACTGGGCGTGCCGGTCATCGACGAACAGGCGCTGCTTCGCGTCCTGGAAACGAAGCGGCCGCCAGCCTGAGGGGCGTGGCGGCCGCGATCCGTGGATGCTGACGAGGCAGGGGCTGCACGCCGCGGCCTGTCAGTCGATCTGGAAGATCCCCTCGTACCCGTGGCACGAGGGGATGGCCATATCAGAGCTTCTTCTCGACTTTTGCGGTCTTCAGCAGCTCGTCCGAATAGCCCTTGAACTTCTTGGCCAGCACGACCTGGCCGAGCTGTGCCTTGACCGCATCGAACGGCGGCGGCTGCACCTCGCGCGTGTCCTCGAGCCGGATGATGTGCCAGCCATACTGGGTCTGCACCGGCTTGGCCGTGGTCTCGCCCTTCTTCAGGGTCATGACTGCGTCGGCGAAGGGCTTGACCATGCTCTGGGGGTTGAACCAGCCGAGATCGCCACCGTTCTCCTTGGAAGAGTCCAGCGACTCGCGCGCGAGTCGCTCGAACTTCTCGCCCTTTTTCAGGCGCTCCATGAGCCGGTTCGCGAACTCCTCGGTCTGCACGAGGATGTGACGCGCGCGGTACTCGGTGCGCGGCATCTGCGCGACCTGGGTCTCGTATTCGGCGCGCAGTTCCTGGTCGGTCGGCGTCTTGTCCTTCAGGTACTTCTGCTGCAGGGCCCGCTGCAGCACGTCGAGACGCGACAGATCGAGCGCGGCGGAGATGTCCTTCTCCTTGTCGAGCCCGTCCTTCTGCGCCTGGGCCGCGACCAGCTGCATGCGGATCAGGGAGTCGAGCGCTTCCTGGCGCTGCTCGGGCGCGAGATCGGCCGAGGCCTTGCCCGTGGCCGCCTTGATGTAGAAATCGTAGGTGTTGCGCGTCAGCGCGACGCCGTCGACGGTCGCGACGACCTCGGCCGCCGGGTCCGGCTCGGCGGCCGTCGTCTTGGCCGCATCCTTGCCGGCCTGCTGGCAGGCCGCGAGCGCGGCGAGGCTCGCGAGCGCGATGAATCTGGAAATCTTCATGCTTTATTCTCAGTGACTTGGGTAGGAAACGTGATGCGGATTCTAGGGAAGGCGGGCGTCGATCGACAGCGCGTGGACCTGGGTCTTCAGCAGCGCGCCGGCGGCATCGTATACCAGCCGGTGGCGCTGCAGCGGGGCGAGGCCGACGAAGCGCGGCGAGGCGATGAGCACGTGGAAATGGCCGCCCTCGCGCGCGCCGGCATGGCCGGCGTGGGCGGCGCTGTCGTCGCGGATCTCGAGCAGGGTCGGCTCGAGCGCCTGCATCAGCGCGCTGCGCAGCAGCGCCACGCGATCGACGCTCATTTCGCACCCGCCGCCGCAGGAACGGCGCGGCGCGACAGCCACAGCGACTGGCCGATCACGAACAGCAGCGTCGCGGCCGTGATGCCGAAGACCTTGAAGTTCACCCAGGTGCGCTCGCTGGCGTTGAACGCGACCAGCAGGTTCGCACCGCCCATGCCGGCATAGAACGCCACCCAGGCGAGGTTCAGGCGCAGCCAGTCGGGCCGCGCCACCTGGCCGAAGGCCTCGCCCATGGCGACGCCCATGAGGCGCTGGGCGAGCGGTTTCGCGCCGACCCACTGGCTGGCGAGGAAGGCGATGCCGACCGCCCAGAAGAACACCGTCGGTTTCCACTGGATGAAGCG
>JADLDF010000281.1 GCA_020846815.1 Gammaproteobacteria bacterium
GCCAGTCGTTGCAGTGCAGGATCTGCGGTGCCCAGCCCCAGCGCTGGCAGAGCTCGAGCGCCGCTCGCGTCAGCGCGATGAAGCGCAGGTGCTCGTCGGGCGCGTTGCCATAGAGCGTGCCGCGCGCATGGAGCACGGGGATGTCGACGAACCAGGCGCGCGCGCCGCTGCGCGGCAGCGGCGCGACGTGCAGCGACCAGCGGTAGCGGTGCGGCCCGAATTCGAGCGGCTGGTCGGAGTAGCCCGCGACCGGCTCGATGCCGTGAGCAGTGCGGTCGATCTGCGAATAGAGCGGCATCACCAGCCGCACGTCGTGGCCCGCGGCGTGCAGGTGCCGTGTGAGCGCGCCGGCGACGTCCGCGAGGCCACCGGTCTTCGCGAAAGGCGTGGCCTCGGAGGCCAGCATGCAGATGGAGTGGGGCATCGCGACGAGTGTACACGCGGTGCCGCGCGCCGGCCGGGGCGCTGCCGGTGGACGGATCCGCCGCTGCCGAGCGCCGCGATACCTGCTGCGTGTGGACGTGGCGAGGAGCGGATGGCAGGTGGGTGGGCGCCGTCGGCGATACCTGCCGCGCGCGGACATGGCGAGGAGCCGATCATCGAGGCGGAGCGGGCATGCGAAAGCCCGCGTCGCGCGGACGTGGTGCCGTGCCGGTCGCGTTATCATGCGCGCCTTTCCGGTGGCCGTGCCGTCGTGATCGAGAGGGCCCGATGACGTTCCGCAGGGTGATGCTCGTCGTCACCATGGTGCTGCTGGTGCTGCTCGCGGCGCTGGCCGGCACGGTCGCGGCCGACTGGCCGTATCTGCGGCGCGTGATCGCGGTCACGCGCATGGCCGATGCGGCCGAGTGGCCCGGCTCTTTCCCGGTTCCCGTGGCGCGCATCGACGGTGGTGGTCGCGGCGCGGCCTTCCCGGCGGGCGACGGGGCCTTCGATCCGGCCGCACTCGAAGCAGCCGCGCGCTGGGCCGGCGAGCACGCGACGCAGGCACTGCTCGTGCTGCACCGCGGACGGCTGGTGCTCGAGCGTTACTGGGACGGGCAGGCCGCGGAGGCGCCGCTCCCCGGCCAGGAGATGAGCCGCTCGCTGGTCGGCCTCGCCTATGGCGCGGCCGTCGATCGCGGCCTGCTGGCGCTCGACGATCCGGCGTCGAACTGGCTCGACGAGTGGCGCGACGATCCGCGCGGCGCGATCACGATCCGCCAGCTGCTGCAGAACGTCTCGGGACTCGAGGAGGCGGCGCCCGTCCTGCCGCTGCCGTCGCCCGGCGCCGGCGCGCTCGAGCGCGCCGTCTCGGTCGTGCGCCTCTGGGCCGACCGCCACGCGCGGCTCGCGTTCGGCAACGATTCCGGCGCGACCGCGCTGTCGTTCGAGCTGGCCCATGCACCGGGCACGCGCTTCGCGCAGTCCGGCGTCAATGCGCAGCTGCTCGCGCTGATCCTCGAGCGCGCCACCGGCAGGCCGTTCGAGCGCTGGTTCGCGCAAACGGTCTGGGAGCCGCTCGGTGCCGGTGTCGGCGAGTTCTACATGGACCGCGCCAGCGGCATGCCGGCGCTGCACTGCTGCTTTCGCGCCGCGCCGCACGACTGGCTGCGGCTCGGCGCGCTGCTGGCCGGCGACGGTGCCATCGACGGGCGCCAGGTGCTGCCGCGCGGCTGGGTGGGACAGCTCGCCGGCGCCACCTCCAACGTGAACCCGCGCCACGGTCTGCAGGTCTGGAGCGGTCGCGCGACGCGCGGCCTGCGCGAGTACCAGCCGGGGTCCGGGTTCGGCGTGCGTCACGGCGAGGATTTCCTCACCGACGACGCGATCTGGATGGAAGGCGAGGGCGGCAGCGTCTGGGCCTCTCCCGCGCAGCAGCTCGTGATCGTGCGCCTCGGTCGCAGCGCGCCCGGCTGGGACGGATCGGTGCTGCCGAACACGCTGTTGCGTGGCCTGCGCAGCGGAGCACCCGCGCCGCAATGAAACCCCGCGACGTCCTCGACCTGCTCCTGATCGGCGCGATCTGGGGCGGGGCCTTCCCGATGCTGCGCGTCGCGGCGCCGGCCTTCGGACCCGTGGCACTGATCGGCGTGCGCCTCGCGGTCGCGGCGCTGGTGCTGCTGGCACTGCTGCGCCTGCGCGGCCGGATGCTGCAGCACGCCCGGCCGCTGTTCGTGCTGGCGATGCTGAACACGGCGATCCCGTTCACGCTGTTCGCCTATGCGACGCTCGGCGTCTCGGCCGGCACCGCCTCGCTGCTGAATGCGACCACGCCGATGTTCGGCGCGATGATCGCGTTCTTCTGGCTCGGCGAACGGCTGACGGCGCTGCAGGTGCTCGGCATCGCGCTCGGCTTCGCCGGCATCGCCTCGATCGTCTGGAACGAGATCGGCCTGCACGCCGATGCCTCGGCGCTCGCGGCCGCCGCCGGCCTCGCCGGCGCGGCGCTGTACGGCGCGGCCGCGAGCTATACGCGGCGGCGATTCGACGGCGTCGACCCCATGATCGTCGCGACCGGCAGCGTCTGCGGCGCTGCGCTGGTCATGGTGCCGGCTGCGTTCTTCACCTGGCCGGCGCAGTGGCCAGGCCCGCTCGCCTGGGCGAACGCAGTGGGGCTGGGTCTGATCTGTACTGCACTTGCCTACGTACTCTATTTCCGGCTGCTGCTGCGCATCGGCGCGGTGCGCGCCGTCACGGTCACGTTCCTGATCCCCGTGTTCGGCGTGTTCTGGGGCGCGGCCCTGCTCGGTGAGCCCTTGACTGGCATGCTGCTGCTCGGCTCCGCCGTCGTGCTGGCGGGCACGGCGCTGGCGATGGGCCTGGTGCGTCGCTCGTCCTGATCCGGCTTCGACCTCGATCGCCGCTCCGGCGGCTTCCGTCCCGTCCGCCGCGCGCGGGCAGCGAGTCGGCGGGTTTCGACACGGCCGGTGACGGCCCCATCCGCCGCACGCCGGGGTAGCGAACACGGCGGTCGCTGCAGCCTCCAGATGAACGAATCGTGTTTCAGTCCGTCCGAAAACCGGTTGCTGCGGCGTTTGCTGCGATGCGTCGTGGAATAATCCGCCGATGGCTGAATCCCGCAATTTCGTGACCCCGATCGCCGTCGCCGTCGCGATCGTCTGTGCCGGCTGGGCGATCTACGCCACCAAACATGCCGATCGTGCTCCGGCCGCAGGCTTCGGCCCGCCGGGCATGGCCGGCGCGGCGCCCGGTTCAGGCAGCGCAGCTGGAAGGCCGGGCGCGGCCGCCGGCAGTGCGACTGCCCCGGTCGCTGCGGCGCCGTCCGCCGGTGGCGGGCGCGAGGCCGCGAGCCGTCCTGCCGACGGCGGTGCCCGGGGCGGCCCCGGTGCCGCTGGGCGCAGCGGCCCGGGCGCCGGGGGCGGGAGTGGTGGCATGCCGACGCCGGTGGTCTCGGTCGCGGTACGCGAGCAGGAGCTGGCGCGCGAGCTGCGCGCGCTCGGCACGGCGCGCGCCAACGAGGCGGTCGAGATCACCTCCAAGGCCTCGAACATCGTCA
>JADLDF010000282.1 GCA_020846815.1 Gammaproteobacteria bacterium
GCCGCCCGCGATCTTCGTCAATCGAGCGAGGCTTCGCCTCGCGGCGCATTCTCTGCATCGGGCTCGGGCGTGGCGGCTGCTGCGCCTCCGCCCGTCGCCTCGCCCAGACCCGGTTCGAGCTCGATCTGCTGCAGCGTCTGTGCCGACAGCCCCTGCACGTCGCCGGCGAAACCGAGCAGCTCGCGCAGACCGGTCGCGATCTGCTTTTCGCGCCGCGCCCAGCGCTGCTCCATCTGGCTGCGCTCGCGCGTCAGGTCGTCCTGCATGGTGCGGAACGCGCCGTAGACGGCCTTCAGCTTCTGCGCGAACTGCGGCGAGGTGAGGTAGTCGTAGAGCGCCTCCATCTTCTCGCCCTTGCCGGACGAGACCAGGCGCTGCTTGTGCACCTCGAGCACGCGCTCGCGCAGTGCCGCGGCGAGCGGCACGGCCGCGGCCCAGGTCGTGACCCAGACGTCCTCGTGCAGGCCGAAGGCATGGCCCGCGGGGATCTCGCGCGGCAGCGTGGTCGTGACCAGGATGCCGGCGTCGGCACCCGAGGCGCGCATGTCCTCCTTGAGCTTGGCCGGCCAGTCGCGGCCCCACTCCTTGGCACGCTTCGCTTCCCACAGCAGTGTGCCCGCGGTCTGCAGCGAGCGCGTGGTCACGCGCTGCAGGAGGTCGGCGCCGCGCGCACCCTTGCGCACTTCCTCGAAGACGTCGACCGGAAAGGCGCGGCGCATCTGCTCTTCGAGCACCAGCTCCAGCACCTCGCCCTGCAGCTGCTGCGAGCCCTGCTCGGCCTTGCGCTGCGCCTCGGCCAGCTTGGCGCTGACGTCGTCGAGCTTCTTCTGCAGCTCGGCCTTCTCGAAGTCCGCGCGCTCCTTCTCGAGCGCCCGCGCCTGCGACTCGATCTCGGCGCGCGCCGCCTGCATGCGCCGCGCGACCTCCAGCTCGAGCGCGGCCTTCTCGTCGGCGAGGCGCTGCTGCTCGGCGATCAGCCCGAGCTCGCGCTCGCGCATCCGTGCCAGCGACTGCGACTGCTGCTGCAACTGCTGCTCGAACGCCGCGCGCTCGCCGGCGAACAGCTCCGCGGCCCGCGACTCGGCCGCGGCCGCCACCTGCGCTTCGAGCGTGCGCTCGCGCGCCGCCAGCGCCGCCTCGCGCTCCGCCGTCGCCCGCAACTGCGCGTCGCGCTCGGCGAGCAGCGCGTTCAGCGCGGCGAGCTGGTCGGTGAAGCCGCGCCGTTCGACCTCACGCATCTGCGCGAGCGCCTGGCGGTTCGCCTCGGCCTGGTCGTCGAGCAGCTTGCGCAGCGCGCCCACCTGCTCGAGTGCCTGACGCTCGCGTTCCGAGGCCTCGCGTGCCGCGCGCTTCTGCTCGGCCATGCGCACCATCTGCTCGAGGGCGCGCAGCGCGCCCTGACTGCTGTCCTCGAGCTGCTCGAGCGCCTTCTTGGCGAAGCCCTGCTGGAGGCTGAATCCGTGATCGCACTTCGGGCAGGTGACCGAAGTATCCGGCGCGAGCAGCAGGCGCTCCCCGGCACCGGGTTCGGATATCGCGACGCCGACGGCCGCGGCGCCGACACTCGTCACGCCGGTGCCGCCCACGGTCGCGGTCGCGATGCTCGCTGCACCGACGATGGAAACCTTCTTGTCGCGCTCATGGCTCATGGTGGCCACGTTACTCCCAACGGCCGGACGACGCACGCCGGCGCGCCGCACGATCGCCCGACCCGCCGGCCTGCCGTCCTGCCGACCGACCGGCCGACTGCCTGCCCCGCCGGCTGACCGGCCGGAGCATCAGCGGCGCGAACCGCCATCCGGAGCAGGCGTCCGGCCGACGTCCCGGACCGCACGGGACCGGCTGCCGGCCCGTACCGGTCGGCTCTGTGTGCGCCAGCGAACGATCGCGACGGGCTCCGCCGCGCTAGTGTCGGCCCGCAGGCGCGCCACCCGGCCGCCGCCGGATCCATGCGGGGAGTCGCTGCAGGCGCATCGAGCGCCGGCTGATGCACCGCTGTGGCGTCGAGGATCCGCAGTTCACACGCGAGATCGGCATCCTGCTCGGCCCGCCGGTCCTGCCGGACAACCGCGTCGTCAATCTCCAGAACGGCGCGCAGATCTTCCCGGCGATGCTGCAGGCCATCCGCGGCGCGCACCGCAGCGTCACCTTCGAGACCTACATCTACTGATCCGGTGAGGTCGGTCGTGCCTTCGCCGAAGCGCTGGCCGGGCAGGCACGCGCGGGCGTGCCGGTGCACATGCTCATCGACTGGGTCGGCAGCCAGCGCATGGACGATGCGCTCATCGAGACGATGAGGGCCGCCGGCGTGCAGGTGCAGCGCTACCACCCGCTGCACTGGTACACGCTCGGCCGCATCAACAACCGCACCCACCGCAAGCTGATGGTCGTCGACGGCCGGACCGGCTTCACCGGCGGCGTCGGCATCGCCGACCGGTGGGATGGCGATGCACAGGATGCGGACCACTGGCGCGACTCCCACTACCGCATCGAGGGCCCGACCGCCTTGACAAGACTGGCAGGGGTACGGCAATTTCTGAATAACTAGGTTACCGATGTTTACCGTTACCGGACCTCCGGCTGCCGGATTACGTCTGCGACCTTCTCTGCGCTGCGAGGACGAACGGGGATGAAGCTCACAGCATCGGGGCGTGTTGGCTGCCGCAGGAAGGTCGCTCCGAGTACTCCGCGTCCACGACCCGGGTGCAGCCGGCATCCCGCGCAAGGAACCGTCGGCCTGCACCGCGGCCCTGCCGGTGAGCTCATCGAACTGGTCGCCTCACGATGACCCGGCAGCCGGCTTCCCTGCAGGTCGATCCCGCCTCGCCGCCGAACCAGGTCTATGGGAGCAGGACCTATGCCTGGTATGTGGTGGTGATCCTGACCGTCACGTACACGATTTCCTTCATAGACCGGCAGATCATGGCGCTGATGATCGGGCCGATCCGGACCGACCTCGCGATCACCGACACCCAGGTCAGCCTGTTGATCGGCC
>JADLDF010000283.1 GCA_020846815.1 Gammaproteobacteria bacterium
CGCGCAACGCCGGCCTCGGCTGGATCGGCAAGCACACCAACCTCATCGCCCGCGACGCCGGCTCGTGGTTCTTCCTCGGCGAGATCTATACCGACCTGCCGCTGCCCATCGATGCGCCGGCGAGCGCCCACTGCGGCAGCTGCGAAGCCTGCCTGCCGGCCTGTCCGACGGCCGCGATCGTCGCGCCCGGACGGCTGGACGCGCGGCGCTGCATCTCCTACCTGACCATCGAGCTCAAGGGCGCGATCCCCGAGGACCTGCGGCCGCTGCTCGGCAACCGCATCTACGGCTGCGACGACTGCCAGCTCGTCTGTCCGTGGAACAAGTTCGCGCGCGACGCCGCACATCCCGACTTCAAGGTGCGCCACGGCCTCGACGCGCCGCGCCTCACGGAACTCTTCGCCTGGACACGCGAGCAGTTCGAGGAATGCATGGCCGGCTCGGCGATCCACCGGCTCGGCCACGAGCGCTGGCTGCGCAACATCGCCGTGGCACTCGGCAACGCGCCGGGCAGCGAAGCGGTCGTGCGGGCACTGCAGCAGCGTGAGCAGGACGCCTCGCCGCTGGTGCGCGAACACGTCGCCTGGGCCCTGGCGCGGCACCGCGACCGCAATCCATAGCAGTCAGCCGGCTGCGGCCGCGGCCCCGATCCGCAGGTTGTCGATGAGCCGCGCGCGGCCGATGCGCGCGGCGACCAGTACCACGAGTTCGGCATCGTCCACGCAGGGCGGCTGCAGGTCGGCCGCGCGGCGCACGCAGAAGTAGTCGAGGCGGAACCCGGCCGCCGCGAGGCGCAGGGCGGCCGCGGCCTCGAGCGCGGCGAAGTCGCGCGAGCCGCGCTCGATCGCGGCCGCGGCGCTGCGCAGCTCGGCGTACAGCCGCGGCGCGAGCGCGCGCTGCGCGTCGTCGAGATACTGGTTGCGCGAACTCATGGCGAGACCATCGGCCTCGCGCATGGTCGGCGCGCCGACGACGCGCACCGGCAGGCACAGATCCGCGACCATGCGGCGGATCACCGTGAGCTGCTGGAAGTCCTTCTCGCCGAACACCGCGACGTCCGGCTGCACGATGTTGAAGAGCTTCGCGACCACGGTGGCGACACCCTCGAAGTGCCCGGGACGGAACTCTCCGCAGAGGATCGTCGAGAGGCCGGGCACCGCGACGCGCGTGGCGATGTCGGGGGCCGACGGATACATTTCGGCGACGTCCGGCTGGAACATCAGGTCGCAGCCCGCCTCGGCGAGCATGCGCGCGTCGCGGTCGGGTGTGCGCGGATAGTGGTTGAAATCCTCGTTGGGCCCGAACTGCATCGGATTGACGAAGATGCTGGCGACGAAGCGCTCGCCGTGACGACGCGCCAGCTCGATGAGGCTGATGTGCCCGGCGTGCAGATTGCCCATGGTGGGCACGAAGGCGACGCGTTCGCCCGCCGCATGCCAGGCCGCGACGCGTTCGCGCACCGCGGCGATCGTGGTGAGGACCTGCACGAGCGGACCTTCAGGCGAAGCCGTGTTCGGGCGCCGGGTAGCTGCGGTCCTTGACCGCGCGCACGTAGCGGCGCATCGCGTCGAGGTTGCCCGACGCACCTTCCATGCAGTTGAGCACGAAGCGCGGCTTGCGGCCGGTGGTGACGTCGAGCACGTCGTAGAGCACCAGAATCTGGCCGTCTGTATGGGGCCCGGCGCCGATGCCGATGACCGGCACCGACAGCACCTCGGTGATGCGCCGGCCGAGCTCGGTCGGGATGCACTCGAGCAGCACCAGATCGGCACCGGCGGCTTCCAGCGCCTTGGCGGCCGCGATCATGCGCTCGGCCGCCTCCGCCTCGCGCCCCTGGACGCGGAAACCGCCGGTCTTGTGGACCGACTGCGGCTTCAGCCCGAGGTGCGCGCAGACGGCGATGTCGTGGCCGGCCAGGAACTCGACGGTGTCGATCTGCGACGGACCGCTCTCGAGCTTGACCACCTCCGCCCCGCCCTCCTGCATCAGCCGCACGGCGTTCGCGAGCGCGACTTCGCGGGTGGGATAACTCGCAAACGGCAGGTCGGCCATGAGCAGCGGCCGATGCAGGCCGCGGGCCACGGACTTGCAGTGATA
The DNA here is from genome assembly GCA_020846815.1 of Gammaproteobacteria bacterium. Next base: position 2,098 of record JADLDF010000283.1, read on the forward strand.
GACCATGTCGTCCATCGTGACCGGGACCGTGGTGTCGTGCCCCTGGATCACCATGCCGAGCGAATCGCCCACCAGCACCACGTCGGTGTCGGCCTCGTCGACCAGCACGGCAAAGCTCGCGTCGTAGCAAGTCAGGCAGGCAATCTTCTCGCCGTCAGCCTTCATCCGCTCGAGCGTCGAGAGCGAAACCGACGGGCGGGTCGAATCTCGCATCTGCAGCTGCGTGTACATCGATGGTGCCCCTCAGATCGTCTCGTGGCGCATGGGATTGTAGTCGAGCCGCCGCATGCCGCGATCGGGCACCGCGGCGGCGAGATCGCGGACCCGCCCGAGGCCGGGCACTTCGAGCTCCGGCGCGACGTCGCGCAGCGGGTGCAGCACGAAGTCGCGCTCGACGATGCCCGGATGCGGCACGGTCAGGCGTTCGTCGCCGTGGCGCAGGCCGCCGAACACCAGCAGGTCGAGATCGATCTCGCGCGGACCCCAGCGCTGTCGCGGCGGGCGGCGGCCGAGCACCGCCTCGAGTGCCCGCAGCGCCTCGAAGAACGGCACGATGGCCTGACGGGTCAGCAGGCCGGCGACGGCGTTGAGGAAGTCGGGCTGGGCCACCGGCCCGAAGGCGCGGGAAACGTAGAGCGGCGAACGCGTCACCAGAATCGTGTCCGGCAGACCGGCCAGCGCTTCGAACGCCCGTTGCACGCGTTCGCGGGAATCGCCGAGATTGCTGCCGATCCCGACATAGGCCGGCTGCCAGACGAGCACGCGTCAGCCCTGCGAGGCCCCGCCGCCGCCACGCGACCCGCGGCCGCCGCGACGACGCCGGCGCCGACCGGCCGCGGCACGCGGGCCCGCCGGGGCGCCACCCCGCGCCGCGGCTCGGCCGTCGGCCGAGTCCGCGAGATCGGCGCGCTGCTGCGGCGAAGCCTGCTGCAATGCCGTCCACCACTCGACGAGCTCGCGGCTGGCGAGGCCGACCTCGGCGCGCAGCGCCAGCAGGTCGAAGGCCGCGCGGAAGCGCGGGTTCTCGAGCAGCCGCAGTGCACGGCGGCCGCGCGGCGACTCCAGGCGCGGCTGCATCGCGAACATGTCGCGCACGCCTAGCGCGAAGCGCCGCGGCAGGGCGACGCGCGGCTGGATCGAGCGGACCGCGGCATCGACGGCCTCGAGGATCGTACCGACGTCGTTCCAGCGCTCGCGCGGCGCCGCTTCGATCGCGGCTCCCACGGGTCCGTAGAGCAGGATCGCGAACAGGAAGGTCGGGGTCACCGGACGGTCGGCGAGGACGCGCGCATCGGTGTTCTCGAGCCCGCGCAGCAACAGCTTCTCGACCAGGCTGCCGGGATGGCGCGCCAGGAAGCGGCCGACGTTCGGCAGCAGTACCTCGAGCAGGGCGCGATCGCGCAGCACCTGCAGGCTGCGCGCGCCGTGGCCGGTCAGGAACAGCTTCAGCGTCTCGTCGAAGAGCCGCGCAGCCGGCACGCCGGAGAGCAGCTCGCGCAGGCCGGCGATCGGCTCGGCCGTGGCCGGATCGATGCTGAAGCCGAGCTTCGCCTCGAAACGCGCCGCACGCAGCATGCGCACGGGATCCTCGCGATAGCGGGTCTCCGGATCGCCGATCAGCTTCAGACGCTTCGCGAGCACGTCCTCGAAGCCGCCGACGTAGTCCCAGACCGAGAAGTCGGCGATGTTGTAGTAGAGTGCGTTGGCGGTGAAATCGCGGCGCCAGACGTCCTCGTCGATGCTGCCGTAGACGTTGTCGCGCAGGATCCGGCCGTGCTCGTTGACGACCCGCTCGGAGTCCGGGTCGTCGCGCTCTTCGTAGCGGTCCGCTGGCGCACGACCGGCCGCCCGGACGACGGGCAGCGTATCGACGCCGACGTCCGCGTCCCCGTCCTCGTTTCCGTCTCCGTCCTCGGCATCGTCGTCGTCATCCTGCGCGTCGACACCGGCCTCGGCATCGAACCCCTCGTCGATCCCCGCTTCGTCGCCGAGCACAGCCTCGTCCGCCTCCTCGTCCTCGAGCCCGGCGACCGGTTCCTCGGCCTCGCCCGGGGCGGTCGAAGCACGGAAGGTCGCCACCTCGATGGTCTCGCGGCCGAAGAACACGTGCGCCAGCCGGAAGCGCCGGCCGACCAGCCGGCAATTGCGGAACAGCCGCCTGACCTCGTCCGGCAAGGCGTTGGTCGCAACGTCGAAGTCCTTCGGTTCCAGGCCGAGCATGAGGTCGCGGACGCAGCCGCCGACCAGGAAGGCCTGGTACCCCGCCTCCTTCAGGCGGTAGAGCACCCGCAGCGCATCCGGAGAGATCTTGGAACGGGAAATCGGATGGGCATCGCGGGGAATGACCCTCGCGAGCCGGGGGGCGGCCTCGAGCGAGGCAGGAAATGAGTTCAAGTGACGGCTTTTCCGCTTGAGCAACGAAGGGCAGCGAATATAATACCGCGCCGCCGTTCTGGGCACGGCTTACCGACGCTCCTTTCGTCTAGAGGCCCAGGACATAGCCCTCTCAAGGCTGTAACACGGGTTCGAATCCCGTAAGGAGCGCCACCTTTTCAGGCACTTGGGTGTATCCCGCGACTCCGCAACGGGGTCGCGGCGAAACCTTGCGGAAAATCCGCCGCCGACCCCAATGGCTATCCGCGAATGTTGCGCGATCGCGGGTCCGGGCGGCAGCCCTATGGAGCGGCCTGGACGCCCTCACCCTTCAGCGCCTCGAGCCCCGCGAGGTCGATCGAGCCGAGCGCCTGGCGGAGCTGGCCGATGTCGCTCGCGTCGCCGCGCACCTTGGCCACGAAGCGCTCTCCCAGCACCACGGAGTACTCGCCGGACTTGCGCGCACCGTCCCATTCCTCATGGACGATGCGGCCACGCTCGCGCACGGTCTTCTCGTAACCGGTCTCGGTCCGCTTCTCCGACTCGATCGCGGCCCAGCCGGCCAGCGCCATGACACCCTGGGCGCTGCCGAGGTCGGTGATCTCCAGCGTCAGGTCGCGACCCTGGCCATCGCCGTAGGTCGCCCGCCCCTCGCTGATCTGCATGCCCATGGCCGCGTTGCGCTCCGCGGACAGCGTGCGGCGCGGCAGCCCGGCCAGGGTCTCGGGGAGGAAAGCCTTGAGCCGGTCCGGCGGCAGCGATTCGACCTTGGCGCCGCCGCCGAGCGCCGCACCGAGCACCGCGCCGAGCGCCTCGGACTGCGCCTTGGCATCGCCGGACTTCTGCGCCTGCTCGAGCTCCCGGCCGGCCTCTTCCATCTGCTTGCCCATGGCCTCGAGCTTGCCGAGCGGGCTGTCGGGATCGACCTCGATGTCGTCCGAGACGCTGCGGTCCGGCAGACCCGGCAGGCCGCCCATGAGCATGCGGCCGGCGAGCCCCCAGAAGATCGCCCCGATGACCAGGGCCACGATCATCGCGACGGCCGTGTAGCCGGCGGCCTTCTCCGGCGGACATTTCATGGTCGGCGGCAGGCCGAGGTACAGCAGGTAGATGCCGTAGATCAGCGCGCCCAGCGCCAGCAGACCGCCGAGCCAGGGCACGATCGCGGCCACGCCGCCGATCACCAGGCTCGCCGTCGAGGCGTAGGCGACAGCCTTGAGCGCCTGCACCGAATCCTTGGTACCGCCGAAGGTCGGCGCGAGCGCATTGACGATCAGCGAGAACACGAACACGCCGACCAGCGTCATGACGTAGGACACGACGGCACCCTGCAGCGCGGCGCCGATGCCGATGCGGAAACTGCCCATGAACGGCACGCTGTAGCCGAACACGGTGGCATCGATGAAGCCCAGCACCGCGGGAATCGCCGCGAGCCAGAGGAGGTAGTTCTTGTACAGGCTGGCCGTGGTCGCGGGCTCGGCCGCGATCACGGGCCACTCGACCTTAGGCGTCAGCAGGATGTTCTTCACCCGCTCGATGATCTTGTTGAAGTCCATGGCATCCCCCGGATCCGGCCGGATGACACGAGGCCCCGGCCTTGTTGTCGTTGAGTTCCAGCCGATTCTAGGTGCCGGACCGCGACCCGACCAGCGGGCCGGAAGGCCGGCGGACAGGCGGTGGACCGAGGCGGTCCCCGCCCGCCGGGCCGGCGACCGATGGGGGCTCACGCGAACAGGCGGCCGGCAGGGCCCCGGCCCGGCATCGCCAGCCTCGCGCATCCTGCCCCGGTGGCGGAACCGGGCCGGCCGGGAGGGGATCTGGGCCCTGTAGGGATCGAACCTACGACCAATTCCTTAAAAGGGAACTGCTCTACCGACTGAGCTAAGGGCCCCCGGGCGGCGGATTCTACACAAATGTCCGCGCTCTCAAGACGGCGCGATGCCCCGCGCCGCGTCGAGCTGCCGCCGCAGGATCCGCGCCCAGTCGCGCGCCGCGGTGCGCGCGGCGGCCACATTGTCGACCGAGGTCGTCAGCTCGAGCCGGCCGCGATCGCGCCCCTCGCGGCGATCCAGCACGCGGGCCACGAGCTCGCCGCTCGGGGCGTCGCGCAGCTCCGCGACCAGGGTCATTTCGCCGACCGACAGCGTGTAGCGCTGGACGCGTGCCGCGGTCGGGACGTCGGGGGCGTTGATATAGAGGTCCATGATCGAGACGTCGACCTCGAGCACGTCCTCGCCAGGGCCCTCGACGAGCGCATAGCCGCCGCGGCCGAGCTCGCGTGCCGTCTCCTCGCGCAGGATCTTCGCGAGCCCTGACTTGATGTTGGCGAGCTCGGACGCAGCGATCCGCGAGCCGGGCCGGGTCGCGCCCGGCCAGTCGCGCCGGAAAGCGACCTCGACCGACTTCAGCCACACCTGCCGGTAGCCGGCGAGGCTCGCACCCTCGCGCAGGTAGACGAGGTCGAGCCCGCGTATCTCGGCACGCCGCAGGCCATCGTGGGACCACTCGGCCTCGGTGCGCTTGAGGCGCGCATCGCCCGGCGCGGCGAGCGCTGCGGGCAGCGCGGCGAGCCACAGACCGCAGAGCAGCGCGACGGCGCCGCGGCGGAACGAGGACCCAGGGGCCTGGATGTCGACGTCGGGAATCCGGTTCATGGTGAGCTCCGATAGCGCGTCGGGTCCGCGACGCCCGCGGCCTCGAATCCGGCGCGCCGCAGGCGGCAGGAATCGCAGCGGCCGCAGGCCCGACCGTCGTCGTCGGCCTGGTAGCAGGACACGGTCAGCGCGTAGTCGACGCCGAGCGCGATCCCTTCGCGGATGATCCGTGACTTGGACCAGTGCAGCAGCGGCGCGTTCACCCGCAGCTCGGCGCCCTCGACGCCGGCGCGCGTCGCGACGCGCGCCAGATGCTCGAAGGCCGCAATGAACTCCGGCCGGCAATCGGGATAGCCCGAATAGTCGACCGCGTTGACGCCGATGAACAGGTCCAGGGCACCGAGTACCTCGGCCCAGCCGAGCGCCAGCGACAGCATCAGGGTGTTGCGGGCCGGCACGTAGGTCGACGGGATGCCCTCGCTGGGGCCTTCGGGCACCGGAATCGAGCGGTCGGTCAGCGCCGAGCCGCCGATGCCCGCGAGGTCGATGCCCAGGACGCGATGCTCGACCGCGCCGAGGGCCGCGGCCACGCGCGCCGCGGCGGCGAGCTCGGAGGAATGCCGCTGCCCGTAGTGCACCGACAGCGCATGGCATTCGAAGCCGTCGCGGCGCGCCAGTGCCAGCACGGTCGCGGAATCGAGGCCACCGGAGAGCAGCACGACGGCGCGGTGCGGCGCGCTCATCGGCCAGGCACGTCGCCCCACAGGATCTTGTGGAGCTGGAGCTGGAAACGTACCGGCAGGTTGTCCTCGAGGATCCAGTCGGCGAGCTCGCGCGGCGCGAGCTGCCCCGCGACGGGCGAGAACAGCACGGTGCAGCGCGCGGCCAGGTCGTGGGCGGCGACCTGTTCGCGACTCCATTCGTAGTCGGCGCGGCCGGTGATCACGAATTTCACCTGGTCGGCCGCGCGCAGCGTCGCGAGCTGGTCGTAGAGATTGCGCGACTCCTCGCCGGAACCGGGTGTCTTGACGTCGACGACGAGCACCACGCGCGGATCGACGTCGTGATAGCCGAGAGCGCCGCTGGTCTCCAGCGAGACCTGCTTGCCGAGATCGCAGAGCGCGCGCAGCAGCGCGCGGCTGCCCTTCTGCGCCAGCGGCTCGCCACCGGTGACGCAGACGTGGCGCGTGGCCAGCGATTCGACGCGCGCCAGCACCTCGGCGAGCGTCTGCCAGGCGCCGCCGTGGAACGCATAGGCGGTGTCGCAGTAATGGCAGCGCAGCGGACAGCCGGTGAGGCGCACGAACGTGGTCGGGAAGCCGACCGCGTCGGCCTCGCCCTGCAGCGAGCGGAAGATCTCGGTGATCTTCAGTCGCACCGCGCCGGCCTCCTCCTCAGCTTTGGCCTTGCCCTTGCCTTCGGTGTTGCCCTCGCCCTCGCTCCCGCCTTTGTCCGTGTCCACGGAAGCATGGCGGCCCGCCGCGGCGGCACGGCCGGGATCGGCAGGCGCAGGCATCACCGTCACCGCCGTCAGGGAATGCGGCGCAGGCGCTCCTGCGCGAGGCGGGCCGCCTCGGTGCCGGGATAGCGCGTGCCGACCTGCGACAGCGTCTGCTTGGCCGCGGCGAGACGCTTGAGCTCGAACTGCGCGTAGCCGAGCTTCAGCATCGCGTCCGGCGCCTTGCTCGACTGCGGCCAGCGCTCGCCGACGCCGCTGAATGCGGCCGCCGCGTTCTCGTAGTCGCGCGTGACGTAGTAGGCCTCGCCGAGCCAGTACTGGGCATTGCCCGCGAGCTCGTGGTCCGGGTGGGCCGCGAGGAACTCGCGCATGCCGGAAATCGCCGCCGGATAGTTCGCGGCCTTGAGTGCCTCGAAGGCGCGGCCGTAGCGCGCCTCGGGCGCATCGCCACCGCGCGCCGGCAGCGCCGTCCCGGCGGCCGTGGACGACGCGGCGCCGCCCGCGGCTGCGGTGCCGCCGCCGATGGCGCCGCCGGTGAGACCGGCCGGCGTGCGCGGCGCGCCGCCCTCGCCGCCGTCGAGCCGGCGCGACAGATCGCCATACAGATCGCGCTGCTGCTTGCGCAGCGCCTCGTTCGCGTTCTCGAGCACCTCGACCTGGCCGCGCAGCCGCCGCACCTCGGCTTGCAGCGTATCGATGCGCTGCGACATCTCGAGCAGGGTCTGGCCGCCGGCGACGCGCTCGACCCGGCCGAGACGCCGGTCCATGTCGTCGATCCTGACCTGCAGCGGATCGTCCTCGGCCGGCGTGGTTACGCAGCCGCCGAGCGCCGCCAGCGCGAGCACCACGGCGAACCTCGACAGCGGACGGGATGCGGCGGCGATCATGGTCAGTTGCCGTAGACGATTTCGACGCGGCGGTTCTGCGAGAATGCATCCTCGGACTCGCCGGCGACCGCCGGACGCTCCTCGCCGAAGCTCACCGTCGGCACCTGCAGATCGGAGCCGCCCTGCAGCGCCAGCGCGCGCCGCACCGCCTGCGCACGGCGTTCGCCGAGACCGTTGTTGTACTCGCGCGTGCCGCGCTCGTCGGTGTGGCCCTCGAGCCGCACGCGCGCGCCGGGGTTGGCGGCGATCCACTGCGCGTGCTGCGCGATCAGCGTCTGGTCCTCGGCGCGGATGGCGTCGCTGTCGAAGGCGAAGTAGATGATGCGGCGGTTGGCGAGCTCGCCGCCCGGCCCGGCGCCGCCCGCGGCATCGCCACCGACGCTGCCCGCGGACTCGATGCCGGAGGCGGACGCCGAGTCGTCGGCGCTCGTGGTCGCGCCGGAGGTGACCGCGTCGTCGCCGGTGCCGTCGGTCTTGGCGCGCTTGCTGGCGCAGCCG
>JADLDF010000284.1 GCA_020846815.1 Gammaproteobacteria bacterium
GCGAGATCCCGATGTACTACCTGAACATCACGCGCTACGCCGACGAGCTGCTCGGCGACCTCGACCAGCTCGCCGGCTGGCCGGAGCGCGTCAAGGTCATGCAGGCCAACTGGATCGGCCGCAGCGAAGGCGCCGAGATCGCCTTCCCATATGGCGACGACGTGCGCGCGCTGCTCGGCGCCGACGGCGCGCTGAAGGTGTTCACGACGCGTGCCGACACGCTGTTCGGCGTGACCTTCATGGCGATTGCGGCCGAGCACCCGGTGGCGCTGGCCGCTGGCGCGCGCGATCCGGCGCTGCAGGTCTTCATCGACGAATGCCGCCGCGGCAGCACCATGGAAGCCGACGTCGCGACCATGGAGAAGAAGGGCCGTCGCACGGGGCTGCACGTGCGCCACCCATTCACCGGCGAGCCGGTCGAGATCTGGGTCGCGAACTACGTGCTCATGGGCTATGGCGAGGGCGCGGTCATGGGCGTGCCGGCGCACGACGAGCGCGACTTCGCATTCGCAAACGAGTACGGCATTCCAATAAAGCAGGTACTCGAGAACGCAGTCGTATACACAGACGACGCAAGGCGTGAGTTTCCACGCGATACATACGAGGCTTACTACTTCGACTCGTCGATCTGGAAGGAGTGGTACGGGTCGAAGTCGGCAGATGAAGTGCTGCTGATCAATTCGGGACCCTACGACGGCATGTCGCCGGTTGAGGCCGTCGCCGCGATGGCCAAGGACCTCGCCGCCAAGGGGCTGGGACAGCTGCGCGTGCAGTTTCGTCTCCGCGACTGGGGCATCTCGCGCCAGCGCTACTGGGGCTGCCCGATCCCGCTGATCCACTGCGCGTCCTGCGGCGAGGTGCCGGTGCCGGACGAACAGCTGCCGGTGGTGCTGCCCGAGGACCTGGTGCCGGACGGCAGCGGCAATCCGCTCGCCAAGTCGGCGGTGTTCCGCGACTGCGCCTGCCCGAAGTGCGGCGCGCCGGCGCGGCGCGAGACCGACACCATGGACACCTTCGTCGATTCGTCCTGGTACTTCCTGCGCTACGCTTGCGCCGACAACGCGCGGGCCATGGTCGATGCGCGCGTGAAATACTGGCTGCCGGTCGACCAGTACATCGGCGGCATCGAGCACGCGATCCTGCACCTGCTGTATTCGCGCTTCTGGACCAAGGTCATGCACGACCTCGGGCTCGTCGGCATCAGCGAGCCGTTCGCGAACCTGCTGACCCAGGGCATGGTGCTGAACCACATCTACTGGCAGCAGCCGGCCGAGGGGCGGCGCGTCTACTACAACCCGAACGACGTCGACGTCGAGGACGCCGGCGGTGGCGCGAAGCGCCATGTCGCGACCCGCGACGACGGCTCGAAGCTCGAGGTCGTCCACGACGGTCTCGGCACGATGTCGAAGTCGAAGAACAACGGCGTCGACCCGCGGGGCCTCGTGGAGAAGTACGGCGCCGACACGGCGCGCCTGTTCATGATGTTCACCGCGCCGCCCGAGCAGTCGCTCGAGTGGTCGGACGAGGGCGTGCAGGGCTCGTTCCGCTTCATCCGCCGGCTGTGGAAGGCCGTCTACGACCACGTCGCCGTGGGGCCGGCGCCGCGCCTCGAAGTCGGCGCGCTGGACGCCGCGCAGCAGGCGCTGCGCCGCGCGGTGCACCAGACGCTCGCCAAGGTCGGCGACGACATCGGCCGCCGGCGCACCTTCAACACCGCGATCGCCGCAGTCATGGAGCTGCTGAATGCGATCGGCCGCTTCGAGGACCGCTCGCCGCAGGGCCGGGCCGTGGTCCAGGAGGCCTATGAGATCGTGACCATGGCGCTGTCGCCGATCGTGCCGCACGTCTGCCACGCACTGTGGGGCGCGCTGGGCCATTCGACCGCGCTGATCGACGAGCGCTGGCCGCAGCCCGACGCCGCGGCGCTGGCACAGGACACGGTGACGATGGTGGTCCAGGTCAACGGCAAGCTGCGGGGCCAGATCTCGGTGCCGGTTGATGCCGGCGAGGAGACGATCCGTGCCGCGGCGCTGGCCGAGGAGTCGGTGCAGCGATTCGTCGCCGGGGCGAGCCCGCGCAAGGTCGTGATCGTGCCGCGCAAGCTCGTCAACGTGGTCGTCTGAACGTGGCGCGCGCGTCCAGCGTCGCTTCGCTTCGGGCCGGCACTGCGGCCCGCGGCGTCGCCTCGCCAGCGATGATGGCGATGCTGCTGCTGGCCGTGCTGCCGCTGCTGCTGTCGGCCTGTGGCTTCCGGCTGCAGGGCAGGGTGCCGCTGCCGGCCTCGCTGGCCTCGACCTGGATCGAGACCGAGGATGCGCAGAGCGACTTCGTCGTCGACCTGAAGCGCGCGCTGCGCGCTTCCGGCGCGATGCTCGCGGCGCGGCGGGAGGAGGCGACGGCCGTGGTGCGCGTGGAGCGCGACGAGCTCACCGAGAGCGTGCTGTCGGTCTCCGGCCGCAATCTGCCGCGCGAGGTCGAGCTGACCTACACCGTGCGCCTCGCGGTCGAGGGTCAAGGCGAAGGCCAGGGCCAGGGCCGGACGCTGCTCCCGTCCGAAGAGTTCGCCGTGTCGCGCGACCAGAGCTTCGCCGAAGAGCAGTTGCTGGCCAAGGAACGCGAGCAGGAGATCCTGCGCGCGGCGCTGGCGCGCGACCTGGTCGGCGTGGTCATGCGACGACTGTCGAGCCTGCCGTGAGCGGCGGGGTCAACGCCTCCGCTGCGCCCGCATCCGTGTCCATGCCCGGCTCCGGTCCGCCGCCCGATGGCGAGACACGCGTGCTAAGACTCTTCTCGCTGCCGCGGCTGCCGCTCGCGCTGTTGCTGGCGCGCTATGGCATGCAATTGCGCCTGGTCGCGCCAGGCGAGCTGATCCCGGGTTCCTACTGGGGCGAGAGCGAAGCCGGCCTGATCGGCGACGTGCTGTACGCGCGACTCGACACGCCGCTGCATTCGGTGCTGCACGAAGCCAGCCACTACGTCTGCATGTCGCCGGAGCGCCGGGCGGCGCTCGACCGCGACGCTGGCGGTGACCACGCCGAGGAGTGCGCGGTCTGCCTGCTGCAGATCCTGCTGGCCGAGGCGCTGCCGGGCGTCGGCCGCGAGCGCATGCTCGCCGACATGGACGCCTGGGGCTACAGCTTCCGCCTCGGCTCGGCGCGCGCTTGGCTCGAACGCGAGGCCGACGACGCCCGCGAATGGCTGCGACGCGAGGGTCTCGCCGATGAGCGCGATTCGCCTACGTGGCGCTGTCGCGGCTAGGAGCTGTCGACGCTGCAGCCCGCCCGACATCGTCGAGAGGTCGACGAGGGGATGGCGCACGACTCCAGAGTCCTGCGCTACCAAGAGTCGGGGACGAGGGAGTGCAGCGCGGTCAGTCGCACGTTCCCGCTGAAATGTCTGGCTTGCCGGTGAAACATTGGCGACCCTGACCTTGGTCAGACGGGTCGCGAGCTACTTGAAATAGCCTTGTGCTCAGCGCGCGTAGCGATCGGTCGCGGCGACCAGCTCGCCGGCGATGCCCACCTCGAAGGCCGAGTGCCCGGCGTCGGCGACGATGCGCAGGTCCGCTTCGGGCCAGGCGCGGTGCAGATCCCAGGCGCTCTTCATCGGGCAGACCACGTCGTAGCGGCCCTGCACGATGGTGCCGGGGATGTGGCGCATCTTCGGCACTTCGTCGAGCAGCTGGGTCGGCGTGCGCAGGAAGCCGCCGTTGACGAAATAATGGCATTCGATGCGCGCGAAGGCTTCGGCATAGGCGTCTTCCCTGAATTTCGCGACGTAGTCGGGATTCATGCGCAGGAAGCTGGTCGCGCCTTCCCAGATCGACCAGGCGCGCGCGGCCTCGGCACGCACCCGCGGGTCGTCGCTGGTGAGGCGGCGGTAGTAGGCCTGCATCATCGCGCCGCGCTCGGCGGGCGGGATCGGCCGCACGTACTCCTCGTAGAGGTCGGGGAACAGCGCCGCGGTGCCGTCGGCCGATTCGTAGAACCAGCGGAACTCCCAGGGCCGCACCAGGAAGATGCCGCGCAGCACCAGCTCGGTGACGCGCTCGGGGTGCGCCTGCGCGTAGGCGAGCGCCAGCGTCGAGCCCCAGGAGCCGCCGAACAACTGCCAGCGGTCGATACCGAGGTGGCCGCGGAGCCGCTCGATGTCGTCGACCAGGTGCCAGGTGGTGTTGTCGACCAGCGAGGAATGCGGCCGGCTGCGGCCGCAGCCGCGCTGGTCGAACAGCACGATGCGGTAGCGCTGCGGGTCGAAGAAGCGGCGCATCCTCGGGTCCGTGCCGCCACCCGGGCCGCCGTGCAGGAACACCACCGGCTTGCCGTCCGGGTTGCCGCTTTCCTCCCAGTACAGCTCGTGCAGGTCGGAGACGCGGAGCCAGCCGCTGCGGCGGGCCTCGATCGCCGGATAGAGGCTGCGCGGTGCGCCGTCGTTGTCGTGCTGCGTGGTCGGTCGGGACGTCGGGTTCATGCTTGCCTCCGGCTTCAGCGGCGCTGCGCGAGCATCGGACCGAGCGGCTCGCCGCCGACCAGGTGGATGTGCAGATGCGGCACTTCCTGGCCGCCGTTCGCGCGGCAGTTGATGATCAACCGGTAGCCGCCTTCGGCCAGCCCCTCGCGCCGCGCGAGGTCGCGCGCGACCAGGAACATCCGGCCGATCAGCAGCGCGTCGTCGTCGGCGATGTCGTCGGCGGTCGGGATCGGCTTGTTGGGCACGATGAGGATGTGGGTCGGCGCGCGCGGATGGATGTCGCGGAACGCAGTGACCTGCGAGTCCTGGTGCAGGATCGTCGCGGGCAGCTCACCGGCGACGATCTTCTCGAACAGCGTGGGCATGGGCGCAACCTCGGCGGGAATCGGAACGCAGTAGTCGATTCTTCCGCATTCTGTGGTCCGCAGCCAATGGCCGGCTGCCGGACGGGCACGCCACCGCACGCTGGCCACGGCGCAGCATGCCGGGCGACGCTCGCGGGCCAGACGCTCCCGCCGTGGCCGCTGCATCCACCGCACGACCGCGACCGCGATTACAGCCGGCCGCTAATACTTGTAGATCTCGACCTTGCTGGCGGCAAGTGAGTAGGCGGCGGCGCCGAGCTGCGTGGTCTTCTTGGCGACCTTCATGCGGCCGGTGATCCAGTAGGCCTCGTAGATCGAGTCGAGCGCGATGCCGTTGTCGACTCTGACGTAGACGATCTGGTTCGGCGGCGGCGGCGGTACGTGGATGCAGGCACCGAAATAGGGCACGAGGAAGAACTCCGAGACGAGGCCGTCCTTGCCGACGTCGAGCGGTACGATGAAGCCCGGGATCTTGACGTCGACGCCGTCGAGCTGCGGGTTGACGCTGAAGTCCATCGGCTGCGCGGCGGCCATGTCGCCTTCGCCGAGGTAGTCGTGGACCGGCGGCGGCGGCGCGGCACCGGCGAACTGCGAGCGGGCGTCCTGCGGCACGAGCTCTTCCCAGTCGAGCTCGAGCACCGACGCCGGTCTGGCCGCCGCGGCCTTCGAGCGGCTTGGCGAGGCCGGTACCGGGGTGCCGACTGCGGGAGCGGCGGCCGGCGCGGGCTGCGGCGGCGTGACGGCGCTGGCGGTCGCGGCGAATACCGGCAGCAGCGTCGCCACGAGCATCGCGATGCGGCTGGCCGGCGCAGCTTCCCGGCGGCATGGCCGCGCAATGGCAGGGCGTGACGGCTCTGTGGCGACGCAGTGGCGGGGAAGTGCGGTGGTGTTGCGCAGTGTCATGTCGGCAGCAGCCTCGTTGTCGTGGGTCGTCGATCGCTCCGGGAAACCCGGCATCGCCGCCCGCGAGCGGCTAGACACGAATCGTCAGCCCGTCGCTGAGCGTGTTGCGGTAGGCACGCCAGGCGGGCAGCGCGCCCATCAGGAACGCGATGCCGATGATCGCCCCGAGCAGACCCAGATCGTAGCGGGTCAGACCCCCGATCTCCAGAAAGATTCCGAAGCGCCGCTCGAGCAGGGGACGCGTGGCCGCGATCACGGCATAGGTCAGTGCCACGCCGGCGAGCACGCCGCCGGTGGCGAGCGTGCCGGCCTCGGCGACCAGCAGCGCGAACACGTGCCGTGGCTGTGCGCCGACCGAGCGCAGGATCGCCATCTCGCGCCGCCGCTCGTTGAGGCTCGTCAGGATCGCCGTCAGCATGCCGAGCAGCCCCGCGAGCACGACGAAGGCCGCGACGATCATCAGCGCCGTGTCGGCGATGCCGACCAGGTCCCAGAGCTGGGTGAGTGCGACGCCGGGGATGATCGCCAGCAGCGGCTCCTGGCGGTATTCGTTGATCGCGCGCTGCATGGTGAAGGTCATGACCTTGGAGCGCATGCCGATCATGAACGCGGTGATGGAGTCGGGCGTGAGGTCGAGCCGGCGCGCCTGCTCGGCGTCGATGCGCGCTCCCGCGGGAGCCTGCGTGCCGCTCTGCCAGTCCGCGTGGATCGCGGTGATCGCCTCGAGACCGACGTGTACGGTGCGATCGACCGGCGTGCCGGTGCGCGCGAGGATGCCGGCGACGCGGAACGGCTTGTCGTCGTGGTTCGCGAAGCTGACGTTGCCCAGGCCGTGCGCGATGACCAGCGGATCGCCGAGCTTAAGCCCAAGCTGGCGTGCGACGTCGGCGCCGAGCACGGCGTCGTAGAGGTCCTCGAAGCGCCTGCCGGCGGCGAAGCCCAGAGCGCGCGTGCCGGCGTAGCGGTAGTGTTCGAAGTAGTCTTGCGTCGTGCCCAGCACGCGGAAGCCGCGGTAGGAATCGCCGAGCGAAATCGGAATCGTCCAGGCGACGTCCGGGTGCTGCGCGATCTTCCGATAGGTCGCCCAGCTGACGTTGGCGGTCGCGTCGCCGACGCGGAACACCGAGTAGAGCAGCAGGTTGAGCTGGCCCGAACGTGCGCCGACGATCAGGTCGACGCCCGAGACGGTGTTGGCGAAGCCGTCCTTGGCCGCGATGCGCAGCTTCTGCACGCCGAGCAGCAGCGCGACGCTGATCGCGATCGCGGCCATGGTCAGCAGCGCCGTCGAACGGCGGTTCCAGAGCGAGCGCAGCGCGAGTCCGGGTGTCGGGCTCATGGCGTGGTGGCGCGGTTCAGCTCCGCGAGCGAGTCGACGCGGTCGAACAGGCCGCCTAGCGAGGTGTCGTGGCTGACGAACAGCAGCGTCGAGCGCTGGGCCCGGCACTCGTCCATGAGCAGCCGCAGGAAGTCCTCGCGCGCATCGTGGTCGAGCGCCGAGGTCGGTTCGTCGGCGACGATGATCTCCGGCCGGCCCAGCAGCGCGCGTGCCGCCGCGACGCGCTGCTGCTGGCCGATCGACAGCTGCGTGACTTCGCGATCGAGCATCGCGCGGTCCGCGAGCCCGAGCGCCGCCAGCAGTCGCAGCGCCTCGGCGCGCAGCGCGGCGCGGTCGCCGATGCGGCCGGCGCGCCGCGCCGAGAACTGCGCCGGCAGCATGACGTTCTGCAGCACGCCGAGGTAGGGAATGAGGTTGAACATCTGGAACACGAAGCCGATGTGCTCGCCGCGGAAGCGGTCGCGCCCGCTCGCCGGCAGCCGGCTGATCTCGGTGCCGAGCAGGCGCACGCGGCCGCGGTCCGGCGTGAGCACGCCGCCGACCAGGCCGAGCAGCGTGCTCTTGCCGCTGCCGCTCGGCCCGCGCAGGAACACGCGCTCGCCGCGCGCGACGGCGTAGCGATCGATCTGCAGTAGCGGCGGCTTGCCCGGCCAGGCGAACACCAGGTCCTCGATCTCGATCGCCGGGCTCGCCGCTGCTGCGGCGTTCGCGCGCGCCTCTGGCGCCGCCCCCTGGCCCCTCATCGCCTCACCTCAGTTCGATCCGCGCGGCATCTGCGCCGAGCGTGCGCTGCGTCTGGAGTTGCGGCGTGACCAGGTTGACCTCGATCTCGGCGACGTTCTTCAGGCGGCGCAACAGCCACAGGTCGACCCAGGCGAGCGCCGCCGGGTTCGCACAGTTGTAGGTGAAGCGCGCCAGATAATCGCTGTGCATGTCGTCGTCGGCTTCGTGCTCGTGTTCGTGTTCGTGCTCATGATCGTGTGCCTGGGCCGAGGCATCGCTGCCGGGCCGCGGCGGTGTGTAGTCGACGCGCGCACGCTCGCAGCGGGCGGTCGCCGGCACGCCGAGCATGCCGACTCCCGAGGCGAGCCAGCGATCGACGGCCGCGGCCTCGCGCCGTTCCGCATCGCTGCGCGGCGCGCGCTCGAAGCCGACGACGTTGATCGCCGGTGCGTC
This sequence comes from Gammaproteobacteria bacterium, assembly GCA_020846815.1. The sequence continues at coordinate 8,251 of JADLDF010000284.1, forward strand.
GAGCTCGGCCGACAGCGTGCCGCCCTCGAGCGCCAGGTTGACGACGACCTTGCCGTGCAGGTGGGCGCCGCGCTGGACGAAGCCATCGGCCGTGGCCGTGGCGGCCGCGGGTTCCGTCGCGGCATCCCGCGCCTGCAGCGACGGCGCAGCGAGGCCGAGCATGGCGGCGAGTAGCACGAGCGAGGGGCGGGGCATCGGCATTCCTCCTGGCATCGGGGCCTCGAGACCGCAAGCGTACGCGGGCCTTGCGCGGGGCCGTTGGACAAAGTCGGCACCGGGCTGAATGCCCGATACACGCCGGCCCTGCACGCGGGGCCGCTGAGAGTTATTGTATAACACATCATCTCCGCGATGGGACAGAAGGGAGCCGCTGACGGATAATCGCATCGCGATGAAGCTGACCCTCGAGAACTTCTCCAGCCACCTGAAGGGCCGGCTCGCTCCCATATACCTGGTCTCCGGCGACGAGGCGCTGCTGGTCGGGGAGGCCTGCGACGCGATCCGGGTCCGTGCCCGTGCCGAGGGTTTCGCGACGCGGGAGGTACACTTCGTCGAGCGTGCCGCGGACTGGTCGGCGATCGAGGGCTCGGTCGGCACGCTGTCGCTTTTCGGTGAGCAGCGTCTGCTCGAAATCCGGATGTCCAGCGCCAAGCCCGGCAAGGAGGGCGGCAGGGTGCTCACGGCGCTCGCCCGGGCCGGCACCGAGACCCTGGTGCTCGTCGTCGCACCGCGCCTCGACCGCGATGCGCAGACGAGCGCCTGGGTCAAGGCACTGAGCGATGCCGGCGTCTGGCTGCCGCTCTGGGACGTCGACGCCGCGCGCTTGCCGGCCTGGCTCGCGCAGCGCTGCCGGCGCGCCGGCTTCACCGCGAGCGAGGAAGCGCTGGAGCTGCTCGCCGCGCGTGTCGAAGGCAACCTCCTGGCCGGCCAGCAGGAGATCGACAAGCTGCGCCTGCTCGTCGACGGCGAGCGGCTCGAGGCACAGCACGTGCTCGCCGCAGTCGCCGACAGCTCGCGCTACGACGTGTTCCGCCTCGGCGAGGCGGTGCTCGCCGGCGATGCGCCACGCGCGCTGCGCGTCGTCGAGGGCTTGCGCGGCGAGGGCATCGAGCCGACGCTGGTGCTCTGGGCGCTGACGCGCGAGCTGCGGCAGCTCTGGTCGCTGCGCCAGGGCGCGCCCACTGGGCGCGGCGGCTGGGTGCCGCCGGCGCAGGCCGCGGCCCTGGAGCGCGCCAGGGCGCGCCTGCCGCGCTTCCCGTTCGCACGGCTCGCGGCACGCGCGCTGCGCGCCGACCGCATGATCAAAGGCCGGCTGCAGGGCGAGCCCTGGGACGAGATCCTGCTGCTGTGCGCGGAATTCTGCGGCCTGCGGGCGCCGCCTCCGCCGCGCGGCACCTGACGACCTGCTCCACCTCCTTCTCCCACTGGTCACTCCACTGGTTCCGAGTCTTCATGCAACCCATCGGCATTTTCGGCGGCACCTTCGATCCGATCCACTTCGGTCACCTGCGCACCGGCTTCGAGCTGTGGCAGGAGCTGAAACTCAGCGAGCTGCGCTGGGTGCCGACCGGCAACCCGGGGCATCGTGAGGAGCCCATCGCCGATCCGGGCCTGCGGCTCGCGATGGTGCGAGCGGCGGTCGCCGATCAGCCCGGCTTCGTGGTCGACGATCGCGAGATCCGCCGTACCGGCGTGTCGTATTCGGTCGACACGCTGACCGAGCTGCGCGCGGAATTCCCCGAGCGTTCGCTGTGCCTGATCCTCGGCATGGATGCCTTCCTCGGCCTGCCGAACTGGCACCGCTGGCGCGAGATCGTCGCGCTCGCGCACGTGGTCGTCGCGCACCGGCCGGGGTGGAAGGCGCCGACCAGCGGCCCGCTCGGCGAGCTCATGGTCGATCACGGCACCGGCGGCGTGCGCGACCTGCACACGGCGCGCGCGGGCCGCATCTATGTGCACGCGGTCACGCAGCTCGAGATCTCCTCGACCGACCTGCGCAACATCATTACTTCGGGACGCGACCCGCGCTTCCTCGTGCCCGATGCGGTGCGCGAGATCATCCTCGACACGGGATGCTATGCTCGATCCCGTCCCTGAACCGCCCAGACACAAGAGGTCCATCCCAAGCCGCATGACATCCCGCAAGCCCGCCCGGCGCGCCGCCCGACCGGCCGCCTCCGCCACGAAATCCGCCGCCGCATCCTCCGCCGCTGCCCCGCAGCTTCCGCCCCAGCTCAAGATCGTCCAGGACGCGCTCGAAGACATGAAAGCCGTCGACGTGCGCGTGCTCGACGTGCGCGGCATGACCGACATCTCCGACTGGATGGTGATCTCCAGCGGCAACTCCGACCGTCACGTGCGCTCGATCGCCGATCGTGTCGTCGAGCAGTCGAAGGCCGCGGGCGTGCGTCCTTTCGGCGTCGAGGGCGCGAACGAGGGCGAGTGGGTGCTGGTCGACCTGCCGGATGTCATGGTGCACGTGATGCTGCCGCGCACGCGCGAGTTCTACGCGCTCGAGGAGCTGTGGGAGCGCACTGCATCGAAGCCGGCCGCGGGCGGCGCCGCGTCGAAGCCACGCCGCCCGGCCGCGAAGCCGCGTGCCGCCGCACCGCCGCGCGGCGACGACGTCGCGGCGCCACGCCCGCGTCGCGCTGCCGCACCGCGGCGTCGTCCGGCCAGCGCCGGCTGAAGGCTGACGCCGCTCTGGCACGCACCGCGTCCCGATGCGCCTGCGGATCCTCGCGGTCGGCACACGCATGCCGGATTGGGTCGATGCCGCCGTCGAGGACTATGCGCGCCGCCTGCGCACGCACTGGAGATTCGAGCTGCTGGAGCTTCCCCCCGGCCGCCGCAGCGCTTCGCAGCCCGCAGTGCGCGCGGTCGCGGCGGAAGGCGAGCGCGTGCTCGCGGCGCTGCGTCCCGCCGAGCGCGCGATCGCGCTGGACGAGCGCGGCATCGCGATGACGACGCGCGAGCTCGCAGCGCGGCTCGCGGCGCTCGAGCGCGAGGGTGACGATGTCGCGCTGCTGATCGGCGGCCCCGACGGACATGCTCCCGAGGTGCGCCGCCGCTGCGCCGAGAGCTGGTCGCTGTCGAAGCTGACGCTGCCGCACGGCCTCGCCCGGGTGCTGCTTGCCGAGCAGCTCTACCGCGCGCAGAGTCTGTTGCTGAACCATCCCTACCACCGCGACTGAACACGGTCGCGACCTCGAGCCGGCACGGCCGGAGACCGCGAACACACACTCCATGACCTGCGCACCCCAGCTCTGTCTCGCCTCCGCCTCGCCGCGTCGCCGCGAGCTGCTCGCGCAGCTCGGCATCGCGCACGTGGCGGCGCCGGCCGACATCGACGAGTCGCAGCGCGACGGCGAGGCGCCCGGCGACTACGTGCTGCGCATGGCGCTCGAGAAGGCACAGCGCATCGCCGCCGAGCCTGCGCTGTCGCGTGGCCTGCCCGTGCTCGGCGCCGACACCTCCGTGGTCGTGAAGGGCAGGGTGCTCGGCAAGCCGGCCGACGCCGCCGAGTCGCGTGCGATGCTCGAGCTGCTGTCGGCACGCATGCACGAAGTGCTGTCGGCGGTGGCGCTCGTGTCGGCGTGCGGCACACAGTCGCGGCTGTCGCGCACCGAGGTGCGCTTCCGGGCGATCACGGCCGACGAGGCCGCGGCGTACTGGCGTTGCGGCGAGCCGCAGGACAAGGCCGGCGGCTATGCGATCCAGGGCCGCGCCGCGGCCTTCGTCGAGTCGATCAGCGGCAGCTACAGCGGCGTCGTCGGCCTGCCGCTGTTCGAGACGGCGCAGCTGCTCGAGGCCGCGGGCATCGCGCC
>JADLDF010000285.1 GCA_020846815.1 Gammaproteobacteria bacterium
ATCATGAGGCCGGACGACTCCTGCGAAAGGGGGCCGGCGCAACGGTCGGCCCGGCGCAGCCTCGCACGATCCTGCGGTCTCGTCGGTGCGCTGGCCGTCCGTATGTGTGCCTATTGCCGCCTCGGCATGCATGCCTCCGGTCGCACGTGCACCGGGAGGCCGGCATCCCGATCCCGGGTCCCCGCGACGAACGGCCGCGGCTATTCTCAGCCCCGCCGGCGCGAGCTACGCTCGGGACAGGCTGGTGGAGGTGGGCATGGGCACTATACGCGTGATCGTCGCCGACACGTCCGGAGCGGATCTCTACGACCTCCCTGCGCGCCGTGCGGCGCTGCAGAAGGTGGGTTCGATCGCCAACGAGGGGGCCGCGCGCCATGAGCGCGATCTCGGCAGCGGTCCGCCGGGCCGCGTGCTGAACCGCATCGCCGGAGCGCGCCACACGCTGCAGCCCCGTGAATCCCAGAAGCAGCACGCCACGGCGCGGTTCGCACGTACGCTGGCCCGCGCGGCCGGCGTCAATGCGCGCTCACCCGGCGTCGACGGGCTGGTGCTGGTCGCATCGCCGCGCTTCCTGTCGGCGGTGAAGTCGCACCTGCCGAAGTCGACGCTGTCGCGTGTCATCGGCGAGGTGCGCCTCAACCTCGTCGAGGCGCCACGCTCGGAGCTGCAGCAGCACGTGCGACGATGTCTGCCGCCGCCGCCGATCCGCTGAACACCGTCCACGTCCGCAACATGCCCGTCCCGGCGGGCGTGCGGGCGGGGCAGGGCCCGGCGCTGCTGCGGGGCGATCAGGCGTTCTGATCGCCCTCATCGTCTCTCGTGCTGCCGGCGGGTGATGCAGCCGGTTAGGATCGGACATGGTTCGCAGATTCCATGTCCGCTGACGCGTCCGCCGTCGCAGCGCCACCCGGCGCGCGCACGCGGCTCGACACCTCGCTCTGTCTCGGCTGGGGCATCGGCGCGCTCGGCATGTCGCTGATGTTCGCCGCCACCAGCGTGCTGCTGCTGCGCTACCTGGTCGACTACGTCGGGATCGCGGCGGCCGTCGCCGGCCTGCTGATCAGTCTCGCGAGAATGTACGACGCGCTGATCGATCCGCTGGTCGGCGTGGCCAGCGATCGCACGCACAGTCGCTGGGGGCGCCGTCGCCCCTGGCTGCTCTGGGGCGGGCTGCTGTCGGCGACATCGTTCGTGATGATCTTCCACCTGGATGGCGTCGCCGACTCGCTGAAGGTGACCGCGGCGCTGTTCGTACTGCTGGCCAACGCCTCCGGCTACGCCTTGTTCAACGTGCCGTATCTCGCGATGCCCGGCGAGATGACCGACGACTATCACGAGCGCACGCGGCTGATGTCGTTTCGCGTCGCGGCGGTCGCGGCCGGACAGCTGTTCGCCTCCTCGGTCGGCCCGCTGCTGATCGTGCGCCTCGGTGGCGGCGCGACCGGTCACGAGCGCACCGCGTGGCTGCTCGGTGCGGGCATCTACACCATCGTCGAAAAGCTGTCGTTCTCGATCGGTCCGGCGCTGGTCGGCGTCGTGCTCGGCGCCAGCGGCTACGTCGCTTCGGCGAGCGGCGAGGCGATCCAGCCCGCTGCGGCGCTGCGCGCGATGTACGTCTGCATCGCCGTGCTGCCGGTGCTGTCGATCGCGGCCGGCTGCCTGCTGCTGCGCGGCTATCGGCTCGACGAGCGCGCCTTCGTCAGATCCTGATGCGCCGCAGGCCGAGCAGATCGCGTCCCGGCGCGATCGCGCAGCCGATGCCGCGGACCGGGTGCGCCAGATGGCTCGGGTCGGACCAGCCGTAGTAGTAGAGGCGCAGGTCGCGCGGCGTGGCCACGAGCCGCGGGTTCGCGGTACCGCCACCGTCCCAGGCGCCGCTGTGCCCGACCTGGAACACCGGCTGGTCGTGGAGGCGGCGCCAGAGGAGCGCATCGTCGGAGACCGCGACTGCGATGGAACGGCGTGCGCCGGTCTCGGCCCGCCCGTCCTTGGCGGTGTATACCATCAGCCAGCGCGGCCCGCCGGCGAGCGGATTGCGCAGCACATCGCGCGTGATCACGCCGCCGCCTTCGAAAGGCAGCGGATGGTGCCGCCATTCCAGATCGCCGGCCGGAGTCCAGGTCACGAGGTCGGTCGAGGTTGCGACGCGCGTGCGGTACCACCGGCCCTCGTGGTCGACGGTGGTGTAGTACAGGATGAAGCGCCGTCCGTCGTGGATGAAGTTCAGGAAGCCGGCGTAGACGTCGCCCTCGGGCACCTCGAGGATCGCGCCGCCGGCCGTGGCGCAGCGCCTGCTCGAAGGCGCCGTCGTTCGGCTCGAGCACCGGGATCGACAGCTCGCGCTGCACGGCTTCGATCGCCGGACCGACGGCGGAGCAGGTGAACAGCAGGGCTTCGGTGCGGCGGCCGCCGATGTCGCTGGCCGCGGCATGGCGGCCGAGAGCGAGAAAGCGCTCGATGATCGGCGCGCTCAGCCGGCCGTGTGCCGCGACGGCCGCCGACAGCGAATCGTCGAGGACGTTGAAGGTCTCGGCCTGCGGCCAGTGCCGCGCGAACGCGGCGAGTATGGGCTCGATGGAGTCGCGCAGGGCGTGGATCAGCGCGATGCGCCGCGGTCGCGCCGGGACGGCCGGTGTGTTCATGCCGGCTATCTTGCCGAAATCACCGGCAGCAGGAGCCAGCCCGGTCGTCCGGGACCGAAGTGCAGCGTCGTGCGTCCACCGAACACTTCCGGCGGGCGGTCGCGCGGATCGTCGTGCAGGAATGGGCCGCAGCCGCGCAGCTCGTTCTTGAAGTTCGAGAGCCGCGCGCCGGTCGACTTCGCGTACTCGTATTCCCTGCCGCGCAGGCTCAGGCCGATGCGGTAGCCCGCCGGCACCACGATGCAGGTCGGCCAGATCTCGATGTCGAGCGCCACCGGCACGCCCGGCTCCAGCGGCCCGGCGCGGTCGCGGGTGTGATAGGGCCGCCAGGGGCGCGACAGCTGCGGATCGAGGCGGCGGTGGGAGGCGCGCAGCCAGCCCTGGCCGATCGGCGTGTGCGGATCGATCGCGCCTTGGAAGCTGACCTCGGCGCCGTCCGGCGCGAACACCCGCCGCACAGCGAACAGGTCGGCGTCGCGCGTCGACGAGGACACCCAGAGCTTCACCGCGGACGGCCCCGTGATCTCGGTCTCGCGCTCGAGCGGCGCGGTCAGGAACGTGACACCGTCGCCCGACGCGTCGAAATCGAGACGCAGCTCGCCGGCGGGCGCTGCAGCCGCGAGCCTGCCGGCCCCGGCCCCGGCCCCGGCCCCGGCGCCCGCGCCCGCACTAGCATCAATACCACTTACTTAGCGCGCAGCCAGTTTGGCAGCGCGAGGCTTCGAGATCGAGCGACATGTCGAGGCACCTTCAGCCACGGATAGAATTAGGCCCGACTTTGACGTGCGCCGTGGAAAGGCGCGCGTCAAACTCGGGTTCGAGCCATCGACCACGGCGATCAGGATGTCCTGGCAGCCGCGGGTCTTCAGGTCGTTCGTTTTCGCAACAATCGGAATAGATCTAGCGACCCCTGACCCGTGCCGCGGCCGCCAGCATCGCCTCGGCGCTGCGTTCTACGTCCGCGGCCGTGGTTGCCCAGGAACAGACGCTGATGCGCATCGCGGTGCGGCCCTGCCAGAGTGTGCCGCCACACCAGCAACTGCCTTCGCGCTGCACCTCCTGAATGACCCGCGTCGTCGTTGCCGGATCACCGAAGGACACCAGCACCTGGTTCAGCACGACCTCGTTGAGGACTTCGTAGCCACCCTCGGCCAGGCGCTGCGCGAAGCGCCGCGCCTGCCGGCAGTTGCGCTCGATCAGCTCGGCGACGCCGCGCCGGCCGAGCGCGCGCAGCGCGGCCCAGACCTCGACGCCGCGCGCGCGGCGCGACAGCTCGGGCGTGAAATCCGCGGGGTTGCGGGCGCTCGATTCAGTCGGCAGGTACTCGGCCGTGACCGCCATCGCCGCCGGCAGCACGCCCGGATGACGCACGAACGCGAGGCCGCTGTCGTAGGGCACGTTCAGCCACTTGTGCGCATCGGTCGCCCAGGAGTCCGCCTGCTCGATGCCGGCGGCGAGCGGCGCGAGCTCGTGCGAGGCGCGCGCCCAGAGGCCGAAGGCACCGTCGACGTGCACCCAGGCGCCGGCGGCATGTGCCGCGGCGCAGACCGCCGCGGCCGGATCGAAGGCGCCGGTGTTCAGGTTGCCGGCCTGCAGGCAGACGATCGTGGGACCCGACAGCCGCGGCAGCGCTTCGGCGCGCAGCCGGCCGGCGGCATCGACCGGCACCCGCGTCAGACGCGTGCGGCCGAGGCCGAGCAGGCCGAGGGACTTCAACAACGTCGGGTGCACTTCGTCGCCGACGACGACCGTGATCGGCGGCGCGCCGAACAGCCCATCCGCTTCCACCGACCAGCCGACCTGCTGCAGCACCGCGTGGCGCGCTGCCGCAAGCGCCGTGAGGTTGGCGACGGTCGCGCCGGTGACGAAAGCGCCCTCGCTGGCGACCGGCAATCCGAGCAGCTCCTTGAGCCAGCCGAGCGCCACCGCTTCGAGTTTCGCGACGCCCGGAGTAACGCGTGCCAGCGCGGCATTCTGATCCCAGGCGCCGGCAAGCCAGTTCGCCGCCAGCGTCACCGGCAATGTGCCGCCGATCACGAAGCCGAAGAATCGCCGGCCGGCCATCGCCATGGTCGCGGGGGACACGAGTGCGTCGAGCAGTGCCAGCACCTCGGCTGGATCGCTTGCGCCCTCGGGCAGTGGCTCCTCGAGGCGCGCGAGCGCCGCCAGAGCCGCGGTCGAGGGCGCGACGCTGCGCGCATCGAGCCCGCCGAGATAGCGTCGGGCGCGTGCCGCCGCGTCGTCGAGCAGCGCGGCGGTCTGCAGGTCCTGGGGGTCGGTCATCGCACCCTCCACAACAGTGGCCGGGCACCGCGCGGCACGCGGCCCCGGTGCGCTCAGAAGGGCTTCAGAGCGCCGAGCGCACCGATGGTGAACAGTATCACCCAGAGCCCGACCAATACCCAGGTGGCGCGCACGATGGTCATGCGGAAGATCGCGTTTTCTTCCTGACCGGCGCGGTCGGCGGCGATCGCCGGCAGCGCGCGCTGGTAGGCCATGCGGATGTAGTAGCGCACCCCGAGGCCGCAGGCGATCGCTGGCGCGACCAGCAGGATCTTGAGCGCGAGCCACTTGGAGGCGAACGGCCAGCCGGTCACGAGCGACACCAGCCCGGAGACGGCGAACGCCGCGATCAGCACGTAGCGCACGCCCCAGTCCCAGGCGGCGAGCTTCGGACCCGAGGGCGTCTTGCGCTTCAGGTGCGTGGCCCACATCAGCCAGAACCAGGCGATCGACAACACCCAGACCAGCGCGAGCCAGCCGCCCGTGAGCGGCGAGAGGCCCATCCAGGCCGCGAGGCTCAGGCCCAGCGGCACCGACATGATCATGGCGTTGCGCACGTGCTG
>JADLDF010000286.1 GCA_020846815.1 Gammaproteobacteria bacterium
AGGAGTTCCTTGACCGGGGCCGGCAGGCCGATGCGCGCGCGGTCCGTATCGGGCAGGCGCGGGTTATACCAGAGGGTGAGACCCGGCTCCATGACGATCTCCCCTGCCGGGCCGTCGCACTCGGCGAGCACCGGCAGGATCTCCAGATCGAAGTGCGTGAACGCATGGTGCACCGGATTCAGCGTGCGCGGCTGCAGCCGCGGCCGCCGCAGCCGCTGATCCGCGAAGCTGCGCGCCGCCGCTTCGCTGTCGAACTCGGGCAGGCACCACAGGCCGCCCCAGATGCCCTGCTCCGGCCGGCGCTCGAGAAACACCGCGCCGTCGCCGTCGATCGCGACCAGCATCCAGGTGCGCCGCGCCTTGCGGGCTCGTGCCTCGGCCGCGGGCCGCGCCCTGGGCGCGGGAATCTCGTGCTGCCGTCCGTCGCGCCGCGCGATGCAGTACGTGGCCAGCGGGCAGAGTGCGCAGGCCGGGCGCCGCCGCGTGCACAGCGTCGCGCCGAGATCCATGATCGCCTGCGTATAGGTGGCAACGCCCGTAGCCGGCGTGCAAGCGTCGGCCAGCGCCCAGAGACGCTGCTCGACGGCGCGCTCCGCCGGGCTGCCCTCGACGCCGAAACAGCGTGCCAGCACGCGCCTGACGTTGCCGTCGAGGATCGCGTGGCGCGCGTCGCTCGACAGCGCGAGGATCGCGCCAGCCGTGGAGCGGCCGATGCCCGGCAGTGCCGCGACCGCGTCGAAGCTGCGCGGGAACTCGCCGCCGTGCAGGTCGCGGACCTGCTGCGCCGCGCGGTGCAGGTTGCGGGCACGGGCGTAGTAGCCGAGCCCCGTCCAGAGATGCAGCACCTCGTCGAGCGGCGCGTCGGCGAGTGCGCGCACGTCCGGGAAGCGCGCCATGAAGCGTTCGAAATACGGGATCACGGTCGCGACCTGGGTCTGCTGCAGCATGATCTCCGAGATCCAGACGCGATAGGGCGTGCGCTGCGACTGCCAGGGCAGGTCGTGCCGGCCGCTGAGCGCGTGCCAGGCGATCAGCGCCGGGCCGATGAACTGCGCCGCCGCCTCGCTCATGACGCCGCGTCGCCCCGCAGGCCCTGCTCGTCGAGCAGCAGCCGCAGCACCAGTCCCTCGATCTGCAGCTCGTCGAGGCTCGCGCGCTCGAGCGTCAGCGTGCCGCGCGCGCGCAGCGCGCCGAGCGCCTCGCCGGGAAAGTGGAACGGCTCGCCCGGCGTGCCTTCGGGCTCCAGGTAGCGGTCGACGTCCATGGCATCGCCCGCCAGCGTGAACTCGGCGAGCGGCGGCTCGCCGCCGTGCACGATCGTGCCGGTGAGCCGCGTGTCGTCGAGCACCAGCGAGAACGGCTCGACGCGCAGCATGCCGTCGCGCAGCGCCACGCGGCCTTCGCTCGCGAACGATTCGAGTGCACGCGGATCGGTGGTCACCGGCGCCTCGACGCCGAGCGTGCCGAGCAGTGTGCGCAGCGAAGTCGGTGCCAGCGCGAAGCCGAATTCCACCGCCGGCGGCGAATCGCCGGGCTGGTCGTAGCGCAGTCCGCGCAGCGTGAGCCGTGCCTCGCCGACGGCGAGCTCGAGCTGCGCCATGCGCCCGGCGCCGGCATCGAGATCGAGCGTCGCGCCCGGCAGCGTCACGGAGAACGGCACGCCACCGGCCGCGAGACCCGCGGCCAAACCACGAGCCGCGAACGTCGTCGGCCCGAGAGCGATCGTCAGCGCTTCACCCGACGGCAGCGCCAGCCGGGTCGCGAGCCGCGCGCCCTCGAGCCGGCGTGCCGCGCCGAGGCTCAGGCCGAACCGCGCCTCGATCGCTACCGGCTCCGTCTGGCCGGACGTCCAGGGGCCGGTCGCGAGCTGCAGCGCATCGAGCGTCAGCGTCGTGCCATCGACGGCGTCGGTGAAACGGAGCTCGGCATCCTCGAGGTCGAGACCGGCGAGCCGCAGCGGCGCGCCGCCCTCGCCACCTGCCTCGGCCAGGCCGGACCAGTTGTCGCGACCGTCCGCGGTGCGTTGCAGAGCCATCCGCGCACCGACCAGGCGCAAGCGGTCGAGCTGGAGTTCACCACGCAGCAGCGGCAGCAGCCGCGCACCGATCCGCGCCTCGCGCCAGCGCAGCAGCGGTTCGCCGTCGATTCCCGGCGGGTTGCCGATCTCGCCGGGGCCGGTGCGCAGCGCTAGCCAGGGATACCAGCCGAGTTCCAATCCCTCCTGCAGCCGGACCGGCCGGCCGGTCGCCTGCGAGAGCGCCGCGACGATGCGCGGCCGGAAGACATCGGCGTCGACCCACTGCGTGATCGCGAGCGCACCGACGAGCAGCAGCGCGACGAGGCCGGCCGCGGCGATCAGGATCCATCTGAGGGGACGCACGCCGCGATTGTAGCCGGCGGCGCCCGCCCGGCTCAGCGGTCACAGACGGAGATTTCGCCGCTCATGGTCTTGAGGCGCAGCCGCGCCCCGCCTTCGCCGCGCCGGCTGCGCAGCACCTTGCCCGGCCCCACTGCACCGGCCGATGCGCCGCGCGCGCCGTAGCAGGTGCTGATCTCGCCGCTGAAGCTCTCCGCATCCAGCTCGAATCCCGCCGCCGCCTGCAACGCCAGTGTCAGGTCACCGCTGACCGATTCGACCTCGAGGGTCGCGCCGCGCTGTGGCGCACCGCGCAGCTCGACGTCGCCCGAGGTGCTGCGCAGCCGCAGCGATCGCAGCGCACCGAGCACCAGCCGCTGATCGCCGCTGACCGTCGTCGCCTCGAGCTCGCCGCCGAGACGCTCGGTGCGCAGATCGCCGCTGACGCTCGACACCCGGGCCTTCCCCGCCCGGCCACTGCCGCGCAGCAGCACGTCGCCGCTGACGGTCTTGACCTCGAGCGGCGCGTCCGCAGCGTCGAGCGCGAGGTCGCCGCTGACCGAGCTCACACGCTGCGCGCCGGCGATGCCGCGCGTCTGCACGTCGGCGCTGACCGTCGAGACCTCGAGCCGGGAGGCGGCCGGCATCCTGATCTGCAGCATCGCCTCGGAGCCACGCATCGAGGCGCCGCGCGGCAGCACGACCTTCACCACCGTGCGCGCGCCGTCGCGGATCACTTCGACGCGCTGCACGTTGCGGCCGACCTGGCCGCCGACGTGCACCTCCGGCCGGTTCCAGCCTTCGATCTCGACCCGTCCCGCGACGTTGCTGACCGCGACCGTGCCGGCCGGATCGGCCGCGATCCGCTGGTCGACCGCGCCCGTCGCCGCGGGCGTAGCTGCAGGCGCCAGCGTCGACGCAGTACCGAGAACCGCGACGCAGAGCAGCCACGGCAGACCGCGCGCGGCCCGCGAGCCGGCCGGCGACGGCGGATGACGGGATGTCTTCATCGTCAGATCTCCTGGCCGGCCACACCGGCCGCCTTGACCGCGGTCGGCACGCGGATCTCGTCCTGGTAACTGTTGACCAGCATCTCCTGCAGCAACAGGTTGCCTGGGTCGGTGCCGAGCGCCCCGCGCAGGTCGGCGATCGCTCCGCGCAGCGTGGCGAGACTCACCTCGACCTTAGTGCCGCTCGGCCGGTGCGAGCCGCACCATCGCGAGCCTCGCCTGCACCCGCAACGCCTGGCGCTCACGCGCATGACGTTCGTCCGGCGCGAAGGCGACCGCCAGCGCCGGCGAGTCGGTCGCGCTGCCCGCAGTGCCGTCCGCTGCGGGCAACGTCGCCCGGCCGATCCAGATGCCGACCGCGAGACAGGCGACCGTGGCCGCGAGCCCGAGCGCAGCCGTCCAGGCCGCGGATCGACGCCCCGGCGGCAGCGCCACGACCGATGCCGGGAGCGCCACGCCGTACGCCGGCCGCAATCCCTCATGCGTCGGCGGCAGCGGCGCCTGCGGTGGCACGGCGGCCGGGTGGTACGGCGCATCCTGCGGAGTCGTGGCGATCGCCGCGCGATGCCCGGCCACAGGTCCCGCGCCGGCGCGATCGCAGGGGGCAGCTCCGCGGGCGAAAGGACGTGGCGGGTGTCTGCGCTCATGAGCGATCTCCTGTGATGCGGGGCGGCGAGCCACCGGCGTGGCCGAGGCCGCGTTCCAACCGCTCGCGCAGCAACTGCCGCGCGCGGTGCACCTGCGCCTTGCAGGTCCCCTGGGCGAGACCGAGCATCGTGCCCGCTTCGGCAGCCGTGTAGCCGTGGATCGCGCACAGCACCAGCGCGTCGCGAGCGCCATCGGGCGGCGAGGCGACGAACTCGAGGACCGGCCCGCCCTGTCGACGACGCTCGAGCACGACGTTGACGGCGATGCGATGCAGCCAGGCGCCGAAAGCGCTGCGGGCTTCGAAGCGCGGCAGCGCGCGCCGGGCACGGATGAAGGCTTCCTGCGTGCAGTCCTCGGGGTGCGCCACATGTCGAGCCTGCCGTTGCCGCCGTCAGCCATCGCTCCCGCCGCCACCCAGATCGTCCCGTGCTGCACCTTCGGATGAGATGCAGCGGACCGCCCGAGGGTTTAAGCGGGCGCGGAATCCGTGCTGAGAGCGGGGACCGGGCTGCCGCGGCGCCAGTTGAACCAGTTCATGGCGTACTGCAGCAGCTGCGAGTTGGTCGCGAGGTTCAGCTTGCGCTTGATCGACTGGCGATGCGACTCGACGGTCTTGACCGACAGGCCGAGCTCGGCGGCGATGTCGCGCGAGCTGACGCCGCGACCGACGAGATTCAGCACCTGCAGCTCGCGGTTCGACAGGCGGCGCACCGGATCGGTGGTGTCGCCCTGGTCGCGCACGCCGAGGGTCTGGGCGAGCTGCTCGCTGACGTAGCGCTCGCCGCGCAGCACCGCGCGCAGCGCGTTGAGCAGCTGGTCGGCGGCGGCCTGCTTCATGACGTAGCCCGAGGCGCCCTCGGCGAGCAGCCGCTCGGCGTAGATCGTCTCGTCGTGCATCGACAGCACCAGCATCGGCACGTCGGGATGATGGGCGTGCACGTCGCGCACCAGCTCGAGTCCGTCGCCC
>JADLDF010000287.1 GCA_020846815.1 Gammaproteobacteria bacterium
CCTCGTGGATCACGTTCTCGGTCTCGACGTCGATCTGCGAGGTCGGCTCGTCGAGCACGACGATCGGCGCGTCCTTGAGGATCGCGCGCGCGATCGCGAGCCGCTGCGCCTGCCCGCCGGAGAGCGCAGCGCCGCGCTCGCCGACCACGGTGTCGAACCGCGCCGGCATGCGCTCGATGGTTTCGAGCAGGTTGGCCGCGCGGCAAGCCTCGATGAGCTCGGCCTCGGTGGCGTCGGGCTTGGCGATGCGCAGGTTGTCGGCGATCGTGCCGTGGAACAGGTAGGGATCCTGCGGCACCAGCGCCACGTGCGCGCGCACCCAGTCGGCCGGCCGGCCGGAGACCGGCACCTCGTCGAGGCGCAGCTCGCCGGACTCGGGTGCAAGCGTGCGCAGGATCAGGCTGGTCAGCGTGGTCTTGCCCGAGCCGCTCGGCCCGATCAGCGCGACCGTCTCGCCGGGGCGCAGCTCGAGCGTCACGCCGTCGACGGCCGGCCGGTCGGCGCCCGCGTAGCGATGGACCAGGTCGCGCAGCGACAGCGTCGGCCGGCGCAGCAGCGCGGCGCCCACCGCGCCTTCGGCCGACGCCGGGTCGCGCACGCCCGGCACCTCGTCGAGGAAGGCGCCGATCTTTTTCGCGAACTCGCGGCCGATCGCGCCGGCGAAGAAGAACTGGCCGATCAGGGTCAGCGGCCTGGCGAACTCGGCGCTGGCGAGCACCAGCGCGACCACCTCGCCGGGCGTCAGCACGCCGGCCTGCATGCGCAGCAGCGCGACCACGGTCAGCACCAGCGTCGTGCCGAGCGCGAAGCCGAAGTCGACGAACAGGATCATGACCTGGTTCACGAGCAGCAAACGCATCGTCTCGACGCGCTGCAGCTCGCTCGCGGCGTGCATCTCCTGCCCGCGCGCACGGCCGAGGTTGAACATCTTCAGGGTCGGCATGCCCTGGATGGAGTCGAGGAACTGGGCGCTCTGCTCGTTGTTGACCTCGGCGTAGCGCTGGCTCGACTTGCGGAAGTTGCGCGCCATCATGCCGAGGAACAGCGGCGTCAACGGCACGCTGACCAGCAGCGCGAGGCCCGTGACCCAGTCGATGACCCCGATGAAGACGCACAGCAGCAGCGGCGTCGCCATGCCGACCACGAACTGGACGAAATAGATGCCGTAGAAGAGCTCGATCCAGTCCATGCCGTCGACGGCGATGTTGACCAGCTCGCCGGTGCGCTTCTTGTCGAGCACGGCCGGCCCGAGCTTCAGCGCGTGCCCGTACATGGTGTCGCGGATCGTCAGCTTGGTCAGCGACGAGGCGCGATACTGCGCAGCGCGGTACAGCCAGCCGAGCGCGAGCTTGGCCACGAGCAGCAGCGCGACCCAGGGCCCCCAGGCGAGCAGCAGGTTCTCGCCGCGGACCATCGCATCGATGGCCTGGCCGAGGAACCAGTAGAGCAACAGGCTCGCCACCAGACCGAGCATGCCGACGGCAATGCCGATCTTCAGCCAGCGGCTGGTGGAGCCCACGATCAGACGGCGGTCTATTCCAAACATGCGTCGGAGCCTAAACCTTGCAGCAAGGTTGAAGGTCAAGCCTGCGCGTGCTGCAATCCCGCGCATCGCCGCCGGGGGCCGAGCCATGGTTGCCGAAAACCGCCACGCGTTGCTGACGATCGGTGAGCTCGCACGCCGTGCCGGAGCGACGCCCTCGATGCTGCGCTTCTACGAGCGCGAAGGGCTGCTCGGCGCGGCGCAGCGCTCGCCTGCCGGATACCGTCTCTATCCTGCGGCCAGCGAGCGCCAGGTGCTGTTCATCCGCCGCGCCCAGCGCCTCGGCTTCTCGCTCGCCGACATCCGCGCGCTGCTGCAGGAGAGTGGCGAGGCGCGCGAACGCCAGGCGGCCGCGCCGGGGCGCGCCCGGCGCCCCGCCGGTGGTGGCAGCGCCGGCGCCGCGGCACGGACCGCGGCCGGCGGCGGCCGGGGCGTGCGCCAGCTCGCCGAGCAGCGCGCGCTCGACATCGAACGGCGGCTGACCGAGCTGCTGGTGCTGCGGCACGAGCTCGAGCTGTTCCTCGAGGACCTCGCCGAGCAGGTCGCGCACAGCGGCGACGCCTCGGCGAGCCGCATCTACCGCGACCTGCTCGACCACGTCTGCGGCCACGAGCCGGCGCGCACCCCGGCCTCGTCACTGGAGCGGATGATGTCGCGGCTCGGCTGCTCGCTCGCGAGCCTCGACGGCCGCCGCATGCTCGAGGCGCTGCGCGGCCGCCACGTCCACGTCTGGCGCGAGGAGGAGGGCTATACCGTGCTCGTGGCCGGCGACGACCCGGACGTACGCCGCGCGCTGGAGCAGCTCGTCGCGGCCGAGCACGGCTGCGCCGCGCACGTCGACGTCGGTCTCGAAACCACGACCGAGGGCCTGCTGCTGAAGGTGCGGGGAACCAATGCCTTCCTGTTCGCGCAGCTCTTCCTCGCGCTCGAGTCCGCGGGCGAGCGCCCGCTGCCCGCCGCCCACCGCGACGACTGACCGCCCCTTGACCTTGCACCGGGGTTCAAGGTCTAGCCTGCGCTCCGTACCGCCACGCCCGGCGGCGATGGAGCGACTCGAGCATGACCGACGGATCCGCCCTGCCCACACCGACGCTGCGCCTCAAGGTGTCCGGCATGGACTGCGGGAGCTGCGCGCTCACGATCGAATCGGCGCTGGCGCGGCTCGATGGCGTGCGCCGCGCGCAGGTGGACTTCACGACCGAGACGCTCGAGGTCGAGGGGCGCACGACGCGCGAGGCCATCGCCGCCGCCGTCGCGCGGCTCGGCTACCGCATTGCCGAAGGACCGTCCGCCGCGGCCGCGCCGCCCGCCGGGCCGAGCGGTCCCGGCACGCTGCGCCGGCTCTGGGGCCAGGACGCGCTGCGCACCGCCGTCGGCGCGGCCGCGATCGCCGCTGTGATCGCCCTGCTCGACACCCTGGCGCCCGGCGCGCTGCCGGCCTGGCTGGTGCCGGCCGTGCTCGCGGCCGCGGTCGTGGTCGCGGCCGCACCGATCGCCGTCAAGGGTCTGCGCGCGCTCGCCTTCGGACGCCGCGTCACCATCGATCTGCTGATGACCATCGCCGCGGTCGGCGCGCTGGCCATAGGTGACTATTGGGAGGCGCTGGCGGTCGTCGCGCTGTTCACTTTCGGCGAGGCGCTCGAGAGTCTCAGCACCGAGCGGGCCCGCGCCTCGCTGCGCGGGCTGCTGGCACTGCAACCGGACAACGCGACGGTGCTGCGCCAGCATGCCGTGGACCACCACGACAATGATCACGGCCACGGGCACGATCATGGCGAGGCGCAAGACCGGCCCGCTGCACCCGCGCACGACCACGACCACGCGCACGATCATGTTCCCGGGCCGGCCGATCTGCAGCATCAGGCCTGCGGCGGCGGCGCGATGCACGTGCACGCCGAGGTGATCCCGGCGGGCCAGGTCCAGCCGGGCGATCGCGTGCTGGTGCGGCCCGGCGAGCGCGTGCCGGTCGACGGCCGGATCGCCGAAGGCGAGTCGATGCTGAACGAGTCGGCGGTCACCGGCGAAAGCGTGCCGGTGCGCCGCATCGCCGGCGACGAGATCATGGCCGGCACGGTCAACGGCGAGGGCGCGCTCGAGATCCTGGCCAGCCGCGTCGCCAGCGATTCGACGATCGCGCGCATCGCGCGTCTGGTCGAGCAGGCACAGGCCCAGCGCTCGCCGCAGGAGCGCTTCGTCGACCGCTTCGCGCGTCTCTACACGCCGACCGTGGTCGCGCTCGCGGTGCTCGTGGTCGCGATACCGGTGCTGCTCTTCGGCCAGCCGCTGCTCGACTCGCCGGACGGCAGCCGCGGCTGGCTGTACCGCGGCCTCGCGCTGCTGATCGTCGCCTGCCCCTGCGCGCTGGTGATCAGCATCCCGGTCACGGTGGTCAGCGC
>JADLDF010000288.1 GCA_020846815.1 Gammaproteobacteria bacterium
GCGAGTTCTTCGGCTTCTACAACATGATGGGCAAGTTCGCGACCGTGCTCGGGCCGCTGCTGGTCGCGCTGGTCGCGCTGACGACCGGCAGCTCGCGTGCCTCGATCGCCTCGCTCGCGATCCTGTTCCTCGCGGGCGGCCTGGTGCTGTTGCTGGTGCGCGAGCCGGACCGCAACGGCTGAATACGATTCGATTTGCGGTCCAAACAGGAAGAGGTCAAAGAAGACCTGTGCCGAAGGCAAAGCTGCGGTGCTCGATGGCCTGGAGCCTGGAGGCGTCGGGATGCAGGGGGTTGAAGACGAGATTGTATTCCTCCGGCACCAACACCGAAGGAACGAGCAAGACGCAAGCGGATCTGGCCTCGAGAAATCGTTCACCTCGTGCTCTCGTTTGAGCGAGGTCGGAGAGATCGTCCAGCTCCTGCGGCATCACCTCCTCTTTGCTGAGATCGCCCTCGAAGCGGGTGAGGATCAGATCGACAGGAAGCTCGTCGGGATTGACGTGAGCGAGTTTCTCGAGCAACACGATCGCGGCCGAAGCCCCAAAATAGACGATCGGAGTCCCGAGCGCGTGCCATCGGCCGGCCGTGTGCAGGCCGCCGGCTCCGTCCAGTCCAGTGCCGTGAGCCTGCCGATATAGCCGCCACAAAATCATCAGATCGGCATGCCGAATTCGATCTGGCGCAACTCCTGCTGAACGCGTTGTGTGCCGATATCGGTATCGAGCATGGACAGCGGAATCTCACCATCGAGTGCGCGACTTCTGGCGGTAAGCCATCTCGAAGCTTTGTCGGACTCGCCGAGAACATGAGCCGCAAGCTCGAAAATACGCCGGATGCGGGCCAACCTGTCGGATGCCACCGGCCCCAGGCGCTCGCTTCCCTCGGCCTTGCGCTGCAAGGTCCGCACGGATGTACCGAGAATTTCGGCCAAAGAGGCGCGGTCGACCTTCAACTCGCGGGCGAGATCGTCCAAGGCCTTGATGGGAAGCCCTTTGCGCACCTGTTCGGCGCTGATCGAGGCCGCATCCGCGAACCTGCTGCGCATGGGAGAGCGTTCGGTCGCCATGTCGCCTGAGCCTAGACTGGAAACAGCCTGCTTTTGGCCAATCCGGCCTGCCGCGGCGGGTAGGACGCGGCGGCCTTCACGGACTTCAGACGGGACGTGGCGTTTCTTTTCCATGGCTGCGGCTTATGAAATATGGCGTACGAAATACGACATTTGTCGCTGATGCTCAAGCTCGCACTCGATCTGGTGGCTGCCGTCGATCAGTTTCCGCCTTGGCCGTGCTCGGAGAATAGTGTCAGCCGCCGGCCCAGGTACGGCTGGCCGACCAGGTCCAGGAAGCGGTCGAACGTCGCGGCAGCCAGCGGCCGCATGGCCGCGAGGCGCGCGGCCGAGGCGGCACGGATGGCCGCGGCGTCGTGGCCGAGGTTCGCGGTCTCGAGCTCGTGGCGGTAGGCCGGCAGCTGCAGCCAGCGCTCGATCAGTGCGGCGTCGGCCTCGAGGTGGAACTGGAAGCCGTAGGCGCTCGCGCCGTAGCGGAAGGCCTGCTGCTCGCAGGTCGCGGTGCGCGCGAGCTGCACTGCGCCCGCGGGCAGCTCGTAGGTGCAGCCGTGCCACTGGAACACGGGCGCGGCGGCGCCGAGATGACCGAGCACCATGTCGTCGCGGCCTGCGGGGGTGGTGGCGATTTCGTACCAGCCGATTTCGTGGCGTTCGTGGCGGCGCACCGGCGCGCCGAGCACGTGCGCGAGCAGCTGGGCGCCGAGGCAGATGCCGAGCACCGGCTTGTCGGCGCGCAGCGCGGCTTCGATCGCCCGCAGCTCGGTGGTGAGGTGTGGATGGTGGTGCCGGTCCATGACGTTCTGCGGCCCGCCCAGCACCACGAGGCCGTGGTAGCGCTCGAGGTTCGGCTGCGCCTCCGGGTGGCGGTGGAAGTTGTGGAAGCGGACGCGGTGGCCGCGGTCGCGGATGCGCGCGTGCAGCGTGCCGAGCGGCTCGGCGGCGACGTGCTGGAAGACCATCAGGCGGGGCATGATGCGGTCGTCAGCCCGGATTTCTCATGGAGAGGAGGTGCATCGGGCCGGGTGAACAAGACTTGTCGTGTCAGAACGAGTTCTTCTCAGACGCCGAGGGGCCGCGAGTCGTACATAGTGTAGTGTGGAACGGCCGCGGTTTGCAGGGATCGAGCAGCGGCGGGTGGGCAAAGCGTTTTGGATTTCCTATCCGCAGATCACCGATCACTTCGATTTCGTCGATCCGGCTCCGTGCTGAACCCTGCAGTTCATCCGCAGTTGGCCGACGCGTCGGGATTTCACAGAAATGCTGGAATCCACCGATGCGTGGCGTCGATCGAACCCAGGCTGTCTTGCATGGCTCGTCCGCCGAGGCTGATGACAGCGGCTACATGTCGGGCACCCCTGAAGAGCGAATCCAGCAAGTCTGGGAACTGACGAGAGAAGCGTGGGCTTTCTTCCGGCAAGGCGATGCTGAACAAAGACTACAAAGAGATGTTGCAGTGCTTGTCAGAGGAAGACGTTAAGTTTCTTCTGGTCGGTGCCTACGCTGTATTGTCGGGATCCGCTCCGCGCCTCGGTTAGCGGTCGACGCGCCAAGAATGAGCGATCGACCTTTCCGTCCATCGTCCAATGCCGCGAGCGGGTGACGTGGCGACGGGCTAGCTCCGCGCGGGCTCGTCGCCGGGCTGGTGGCCTGCGCGCGGCGGCGGCCAGTCGGCGGGGTCGAGGCGAAACGCCTCGCGCAGCGCGGCGTACAGCGCCGGGTGATGGCGTCGCAGCCGGCGCGGCTGCTCGAAGAACAGCTCGGCCGCGACCGCGAGGAACTCGACGGGGTCCTCGGCGCCATAAGGGTCGATCAGCGTTTCCTCGCCGCGATCGACGGCCTCGCAGAGCGCCTGGTATTCCTCGGCGAGTGCGCCGCCCTGCGCGGACGCACGGCCGCCGCCGACGTGGTCGAGGTAGTGCACGACCTCGTGGACGACGACGTTGTAGCCATCCTGGCGTGCCGCGGCGTCCTCGACGTCGCGCCAGGAGAGCACGATGCGGTCGGCCTCGACGGTCTGGCCGCTGAGCGCACGTCCGCCTTCGGTGACCACGCCGGTTTCCTCGTCGACGTCCTGCTCCTCGACCCAGAACTCGTCCGGATAGAGCATGACGCCGTGCAGGTGGTCGAAGACATCGGGCTCCAGGCCGAGCGCGGTGGTGCAGGCCTGGGCCGCGATGACCAGGCGCATTTCGTCCGTGACCGTGAGGCCGCCGCAACCGACGAACTCGACGCGCGCCAGCCAGTCGTGGATGCGACGCTCGAGCTGCGGCCGCAGCTCCGGCGGCACGCGCCGGAACAGCGGTACCCGCGTCTCCAGCAGGCTGCGCTGCAGCGGCGCGAGCGTGGTCGCAGCCGCCGGCGCCGTGATGCGGCGGCGCCAGGCGAACCAGGCCAGCAGCGCGAGCGCCAGAGCGCCGAGCAGCAGCGGCCAGCCGTGCACCATCAGCGCGCCTCTCGCAGCGTCACGTTGCGCGCGGCACGCACGAAGGCGTCGATCGCGGCCGGGTCGGCCGCCGGACCGTAGCGCAAACGCGCATAGGCCTCCGCCAGCGGCGCGACGCGCGCGGCGAGCCCGGGTCGCGTCGCGCGCAGCCGCTGCGCGTAATCCAGTGGCCCCTCGTCGATCGCGCGCGCCGCACCGGCGGCAGCGAGGCGCTCGCCGAGGCGGCGCCAGGCCCGCGCCAGCGGATCGCGATCGCGCGGGCGCGGCATGCGGCCGAAGCGCAGCAGCAGCCAGGCAAGCCATGCGCCCAGCGCGCCGGCGAGCAGCGCGCCGAGCTGGGCCACGCGCGGGGAGTCGAAGCCGAGCCGCGACAGCAGCGCGAGCTGGCTGCCGAGGTCGAATTCCAGCACCTCGTCCTTCCACCAGGTGTTGAGCGTGTCCCAGGCGAGGCGGGCGTCGGCGAGCCAGTCGATCTCGCGCAGCATGCGGTCGGTGGTCGAGACGGCGCCGGGCAGGGCTTCGAAGAAGCCGCGGTTCAGGCGGTCGGGCGCGACGACACCGGTCGGGTCGACGCGCGTCCAGCCTCGGCTCTCCAGCCAGACCTCCGCCCAGGCATGGGCATCGGACTGGCGGACGATGAAGTACTCGCCGATCGGGTTCCACTCGCCGCCCTGGTAGCCGGTGACCACGCGCGCCGGCAGGCCGGCGGCGCGCGCCA
>JADLDF010000289.1 GCA_020846815.1 Gammaproteobacteria bacterium
AGTAGAGCGACATCAGGATACCGAAGCCCGCCAGCAGGGTCACCATCGAGGTGCCGCCGTAGCTGACGAGCGGCAGCGGCACGCCGACGACCGGCAGGATCCCGCTGACCATGCCGGCGTTGATGAAGACGTAGACGAAGAAGATCAGCGCGAGGCTGCCGGCGAGCAGCCGTGCGAACGTGTCCTGCGTCTGGGTCGCGAGGTAGATCGCGCGCGACACGACCAGCAGGTAGAGCAGCAGCAGGATCACGCAGCCGACGAAGCCGAGCTCCTCGCCGACGACCGCGAAGATGAAGTCGGTCGAGCGCTCCGGCAGGAATTCGAGCTGGCCCTGGCTACCGTTGAGGAAGCCCTTGCCGAATACGCCGCCGGAGCCGATCGCGATCGTCGACTGGATGATGTGGTAGCCGGCGCCGAGCGGGTCCTGCTGCGGATCGAGGAAGGTCAGCACACGCTGGCGCTGATAGTCGTGCAGCAGGTACCAGCCGCCCCAGGCGCCGAGGCCGGCGAGCCCGGCCATGCCGGCGATGATCTGCCACTGCAGGCCGGCGAGCAGCACGACCAGCACGCCGGCCATGGTGATCAGCAGGCCCGTGCCGAGGTCGGGCTGGATGATCGTGAGTCCCGCCGGCACGCCGATGATCGCGGCGAGCACGACCAGTGTCGTGCCGTCCGGCGGCAGCGGCCGCTCGCGCAGGTACCAGGCGCACATCATCGGCACCGCGAGCTTCATGATCTCGGACGGCTGGAAGCGCACGAAGCCGAGGTCGAGCCAGCGCTGCGCGCCCTTGCCGACGTAGCCGATGGCGTCGACGACGATCAGCAGAACGATGCCGATCGCATACAGCCAGGGCGTGAGCCGGCGCAGGAAGCCGGGCTTGACCTGCGCGAGCGCGAGCATCGCGAATGCGCCGAGACCGATGCGCAGCGAGCCGCGCAGCACCGACTGCCAGTCCTGGCCCGAGGCGCTGTACAGCACCACCTGGCCGTAGAGCGCGAGCAGCGCGAGACCGAGCACCAGCGGTCCGTCGAGCTTCAGCGTGCCGAGCACGCGCGTCGTCTGCGACAGCGTGCGGCGGGTCGAGCTGTCGACTTCCTCGTAGATCATCACTCGCCTCCGGTGGCCGCGCTGGCGGCGTCGGCCGTCTCATCGGCCTTCGGCGGCGGCGGGAACTTGCGCAGCAGATAGGCATCCAGCACCTTGCGCGCGATCGGTGCCGCAGTGCCGCTGCCGCTGCGGCCGTTCTCGACCAGCACCGCGACCGCGATCTTCGGGTCCTCGGCCGGCGCGAACGCGACGAACCAGGCGTGGTCGCGCAGCCGTTCGTTGATCGTCTTCTCGTCGTACTTCTCGTTCTGCGCGACGGTGAAGACCTGCGCCGTGCCGGTCTTGCCGGCGATCGTGTAGGGAGCTCCGGCGGCGCTGCGGCTCGCGGTGCCGCCGTGCGTCACGGCGATCATGCCGTCGATCGCGACCTGCCAGTCCTCGGGCTTCGCCACCTGCACGTCGCCGATCAGCTTCGGCGGGATCGGCGTCCTCGTGCCCGTCATCGGGTCGCGCAGCGCCGTCACCAACCGCGGCTGGTAGTTCTTGCCGCGCGAGCCGACGATCGCAGTCATGTGCGCGAGCTGCATCGGCGTGGTCAGCATGAAGCCCTGGCCGATGCCGAAGATCACGGTCTCGCCGGGGAACCAGACCTGGTCCGCCGGCTTGCGGTAGGCCTTGCGCTTCCACTCGGGCGACGGCAGCAGGCCCGACTTCTCGCCGCCGACGTCGATGCCGGTCGCGGCGCCGAGGCCGAAGTGGCCAAGGAATTCCGCGAGGCGCGTCGGTCCGATCTCGTCGGCGAGCGCGTAGAAGTAGACGTCGCAGGATTGCGCGATCGCCTGCACCATGGCGAGCGTGCCGTGGCCCTGGGGCTTCCAGTCGCGGAAGCGGTGACGGCTGCCGGGCAGCGAGAACCAGCCGCGACAGTAGCGCGAGGTCGCCGGAGTCGCGACGCCGTAGGTGAGGCCGGCGAGCGCGACCAGCGGCTTGATGGTCGAGCCCGGCGGGTACACTCCGCGCAGCGCGCGGTTGAACAGCGGCCGGTCGATGTTCTCGTTCAGCGACCTGAACTCCGGCCCGGTGAGGCCGCGCGCGAACAGGTTGGCGTCGAATGCCGGACGGCTCGCGAGCGCGATCACGTCGCCGTTCTGCGGGTCGATCGCGACGATCGCCGCACGCTGGTCCCAGACCGCCTCCTCGGCGACTTTCTGCACCGGGAAGTCGAGGCTCAGGATCAGGTCGGTGCCTGGCAGCGCCGAGACGGTCTTGAGCTGCGGCGTCAGCGCACCCTGCTTCTCGACCGAGCGGCCGCGCGCGTTGACCAGGATCTCGCGCGAGCCGTTGCGGCCGTGCAGCTCGTCCTCGTAGGCGAGCTCGATGCCGAGCTTGCCGATGGTGGCCGTGCCGGAATACTGCGCGCGATCGATCCTCTCCAGGTCCTTCTCGGAAATCGCACCGACGTGCCCGAGCGCGTGCACCGCGATCTCGCCGTGCGGGTAGTAGCGCGCGAGGCGGGTACGGATGTCGACACCGGGGAACTCGAAGCGGCGCACCGCGAAGCGTGCGATCTCCTCCTCGGAGAGCCGCAGCCGGACCGGCACGCTGTCGAACGCGCGGCGCGAGCGGATCGCACGCCGCGTCGAGTCGAGCTCGTCGGCGGCGATCAGCCCGGTCGCGACCAGGCGCTTGAGCGTGTCCTCGAGGTCGGGCACTTCCTCGCGCACGAGCTCGAGCTGGTACGCCGGCCGGTTCTCCGCGAGGATCGTGCCGTTGCGGTCGTAGACGATGCCGCGCGCCGCCGGCAGCGGCTCGATGCGCACGCGGTTGCCCTGCGAGAGCTCGGTGTAGTACTCGTTGCGGGAGATCTGCAGCCAGGCGAG
>JADLDF010000290.1 GCA_020846815.1 Gammaproteobacteria bacterium
CCGGCGGCCCGCTCGGCATCATGGCGGCGGCGCTCGACCTGGTACTGCCCTATCTGCACGAGCGCCGGCAGTTCGGCGAGCCGATCGGCCACTTCCAGCTCATGCAGGCCAAGATCGCCGACATGTATGCCAGCCTCAACGCTGCGCGCGCCCTCGTCTACGCGGTCGCGCGCGCCTGCGACGCCGGCCGCGGCTCGCGCCACGACGCCGCGGCCGCGATCCTCTTCGCCGCGGACCGCGCCACCCAGGTCGCGCTCGAGGCGATCCAGGCGCTGGGCGGCAACGGCTACGTGAACGACTACCCGGCCGGGCGCCTGCTGCGCGACGCGAAGCTCTACGAGATCGGTGCCGGCACGCAGGAGATCCGCCGCATGCTGATCGGGCGTGAGCTGTTCGCGAAGAGCGCATGAGCCAGGCGCGCAAGTCCGCGGTGCGGCGCGCTTCGATCGAGCCGTCTGCCGCAGATCCCGGCGCCGCCTCCGCGGTCCGCGGCGCGGCGCCGGCGGCCATCCGCGCGATCGCCGCGTTCGATCCGGTACGCCTCGAGCCCGCCTATCGCAAGGTCGCCGCCGCACTGCTCGAGCGCATCACCAGCCGTGCGCTGGAGAGTGGCGACCGCCTGCCCGCCGAGCTCGAGCTGGCACGGCAGTTCGGCGTGAACCGCTCCACCGTCCGCGAGGCGCTGCGCGAACTCGAGTCGAACGGCCTGCTGCGCCGCGAACGCGGCTCGAAGCTCATGATGGTCAGCCGCCCCGGCCACGAGGCGATCGCCGGCGGCGTCAGTCGTGCGCTGGCGCTGCACGACGTCACGCTGCGCGACGTCTGGGAGGGGCTGACGATCCTCGAGCCACCGATCGCCGAGGCCGCCGCACGGCGCCGGCTCGACGCCGATCTCGAGGCGCTGCAGACCGTGGTGGCGCGCGCCGACGACCCCGAGCCGCTCGCCGCCGCGCGGCAGGCCGCGGAGTTCTTCCAGCGCCTGGGCGAGGCGACGCACAACCGCGTGCTCATGCTCGGCCACGAGCCACTGCTGCAGCTGCTCGCACCATCGCTCGAGGTCATGATCGACGAGGTACCACAGGCGCGCTCGCGGATCGCGAATGCGCAGCGGCGGATCCTCGAAGCGCTGCGCGGGGGCGACGCCGCCGCGGCGCGCAGCTGGGCGGAGAAGCACATCCGCGACTTCCGCCGCGGCTTCGAGCTCGCCGGCATCGACCTCGCGCGGCGCGTGCACGTTCCCGCCTGAGCCCGGACGCCGCACGAAGCGCCAGTGCGCCGCGGCTCAGGCCGCCGCCACGGCCTCGAGCGAGCTCGCCACGGCCGGGTGCACGATGCGCCCGGCACTGACGTTCAGCCCCGCGGCCAGCCCCGCGTCCTCGGCACAGGCACGTTCCCAGCCCTTGTCGGCCAGCGCACGCACGTAGGGCAACGTCGCATTGTTGAGTGCGAACGCCGAGGTGCGCGGCACGGCGCCCGGCATGTTGGTCACGCAGTAATGCACCACGTCGTGCAGCACGTAGGTCGGCTGCGCATGGGTCGTCGGCCGGCTGGTCTCGAAGCAGCCGCCCTGGTCGATCGCGATGTCGACCAGCACCGAACCTGCTCGCATCGTGCGTACCGTGGCCTCGCTGACCAGCTTGGGCGCGGCCGCCCCGGGCAGCAGCACGGCGCCGATCACCAGGTCCGCCTCGCGCACTTCGCGCTCGATGGTCTCGGTCGTGGAATACAGCGTCTCGACGGCGCCGAGGAACTGCACGTCGAGCTCGCGCAGCCGCCGGATCGAGCGGTCGATGACCGTGACCGCCGCGCGCAGCCCGTGCGCCATCTCCACGGCGTGCGTGCCGGCCACGCCGCCGCCGATCACGACGACCCGCGCCGGCGCGACGCCGGGCACGCCGCCGAGCAGCACGCCGCGCCCGCCATGGGCCTTCTGCAGGCAGGTCGCACCGACCTGCACCGCCATGCGTCCGGCGACCTCGCTCATCGGCGTCAGCAGCGGCAGCGAGCCGTCACGCGCGGTCACGGTCTCGTAGGCGATCGCATGTGAGCCGGAGCGCTGCAGTGCCTCGGCCTGCGGCCGGTCGGCCGCGAGGTGCAGGTAGGTGAACAGCACCTGGCCGCGGCGCAGCAGCACGCATTCGGCGGGCTGCGGCTCCTTGACCTTGACCACGAGGTCGGCGGCCGCGAACACTTCGGCCGCGCTCGCGACGATGCGCGCACCGGCGCCGACGTAGTCGGCATCGCCGCAGCCGATGCCGTTGCCGGCGCCGGCCTGCACCAGCACCTCGTGGCCGGCGAGCGTCAGCTCGCGCACCGAGGCGGGCACCAGCCCGACCCGGTATTCATGCACCTTGATCTCCGTCGGTACGCCGATGCGCATCTGCCTGCCCCTTGCCCTGCACGACCCACTGCAGGGAGTGTGCGCCCGGCGCGGCGGCAATTCCTTGCAAAACCGCACACTCGACACGCTGCGGGACCGCGTTTGCAGGGCTTGGCCGAGCATAAGCGTGCTGCGGCATGACAGCTGCGGGAGCGAAGAGGACAATGCGGCGGTTTCGCAAAGGGAGAGACCGAGCATGACGAGCACCCGGATGAACGCGCGCAACCCCCTGACCGGCATCGAGGACTACAGCTTCGAGATCAGCTCGTGCGAGGCGGTCCGCGCAGCCTGCGAAGCGGTGCGTGCCGCGCAGCCGGCCTGGGCAGCGCTAGGCGTCGAGGGCCGCGCCGCGGCGTTGCGTGCGCTCGGCGCGGCGTTCGAAGCGCGTGCCGCGGAGCTGTACGCGGCGCTGAGCGCCGATACCGGTCGCCACCGGATCGCGAAGATCGAGGCGGGTGCGGTCCAGGGCATGATCACGCTGACGCTCGCGAACGCAGCCACGGTGCTCGCGCCCGAGCCCGATCGCCCGTCTGTCGTGCCGGGCATCGTCGGCCGTCGCCAGCTCGTGCCCTACCCACTCGTCGGCGTGATCGCGCCGTGGAACTTTCCGGTCGTGCTGTCGATGATCGACGCGATCCCGGCGCTGATGGCCGGCTGTGGCGTGGTGCTGAAGCCGAGCGAAGTCACGCCGCGCTACGTCGAGCCGCTGCGCCGGATCTTCGACGCCGTGCCGGCCGTGGCGCCCGTGTTCCGCATCGTGACCGGTCCCGGCAGCACCGGCGCGGACCTCGTCGACCACGCCGATGCGATCGTCTGCACCGGCAGCGTGCGCACCGGCCGGATCGTCGCCGAGCATGCGGCGCGCCGTTTCATACCGGCCTTCCTCGAGCTCGGCGGCAACGATGCGGTGATCGTCACGCGCAGCGCCGATCTCGAGCGCGCCGCGACCGCGGTGCTGCGCGCCTCGATCCTCGCCAGCGGCCAGGCCTGCCAGTCGCTCGAGCGCGTCTACGTCGACCGCGCGGTGTACGCACCGTTCATGGAGCGCCTGCTGGCCAAGGCGCGCAGCGTGCGCACGACCGCCGAGGATCCGCACGGCCAGATCGGTCCGTTCATCATGGCGCGCCAGGCCGGGATCGTCCGCGACCATATCGAGGATGCCGTGGCCAAGGGCGCGAAGATCGAGCTCGGCGGCCGGATCATCGAACGCGGCGGCGTCTGGTGCGAGGTCACGGTGCTGAGCGGCGTCTCGCACCGCATGAAGGTCATGACTGAGGAGACCTTCGGCCCGGTGATTCCCGTCATGCCCTACGACACGATCGAGGAGGCAATCCGCCTCGCCAACGAGGGCGACTACGGCCTGTCGGCGAACGTCATCGCCGGCTCCGAGGCCGAGGCGGGCGCGATCGCCGAGCGGCTCGACGCCGGTTTCGTCGGCATCAACGAGATCTCGATGTCGAGCTTCGTGCTCGACTTCGAATGGGAGCCCTCGCGCTTCTCCGGCCTCGGGCGAGCGCGCATGGGTCCATCGGGCATCGCGCGCTACCTGCGCATCAAGGCCGTCGTGACCAGCCGCAACCCGCCGGGCGACGTCTCGACCATGGGCGATCGCTGACTGGTACCATGCCGCCTTCGTACGGGATGGAAGCAGCATGGGACGTATCTTCGAGGTCAGGAAGGCGACGATGTTCGCGCGGTGGAACCGCATGGCGAAGCAGTTCGCGCGCATCGCCAAGGACATCACCATGGCCGTCAAGGCCGGCGGCCCGGATCCCGGTTCCAACCCGACGCTGCGTCGCGTGATCCAGAACGCGCGCGCGGTCAACATGCCGAAGGACAAGGTCGAGGCCGCGATCAAGCGAGCCAGCGGCCGCGACGCGACCCACTACGAGGAAGTGATCTACGAGGCCTATGCGCCGCACGGCATCGCGCTGCTGATCGAGACCGCGACCGACAACCCGACGCGCACCGTCGCCAACGTCCGCAACGTCGTCTCCAAGCACGGCGGCAACCTCGCGACCAGCGGCAGCGTCAGCTTCCAGTTCCGGAAGATGGGCGTGTTCCGCCTCGATCCCGCCGGCATCGACCAGGACGACCTCGAGCTCTACCTCATCGACCATGGCCTCGACGAGATGGGCGAGAGCAGCGGCGAGAAGGGCGAGCCGCAGATCGTCGTGCGCTGCGCCTTCGGCGACTTCGGCACGCTGCAGGCGGGCCTTGAGGCGCGCGGCCTCGCGCCGCTGTCGGCCGAGCACGAGTACATCCCGGCCGCGCCGGTCGAGCTCGGCGAGGCCGAGGCGCGCGAAGTGCTCGAGCTGGTCGACAAGCTCGAGCAGGAAGACGACGTGCAGCGCGTGTTCCACACCCTCGGCTGACGAGAATGGGCGACGCACCGGCCTCACCCGCTCCCGGCCCGACGGCCTCGCGTGCGCGCCGCGGCGGCTTCGGCGCCGCGCTGGTGAAAGTGCTGCTGGTCGCGATCCTGCTGGGCGCCGCCTGGACCTGGTTCACGCTGAGCTGGTCCTATTCCGAGGGCGATCGCGGCGGCGTGCTGCAGAAGTTCTCGCGCAAGGGCTGGATCTGCAAGACCTATGAAGGCGAGCTCGCGATGTACGTC
>JADLDF010000291.1 GCA_020846815.1 Gammaproteobacteria bacterium
ATCCGCGTCTATCTGCCGCCGGACGCGAACTGCCTGCTGCACGTGGCCGACACCTGCCTGCGCAGCCGCAATCTCGTCAACGTGATCGTCGCCGGCAAGCAGCCGGCGCCGCAGTGGCTGGACTTCGACGCGGCCTGGCGCCACTGCAGCGCAGGCGTCGGCATCTGGGAGTGGGCGGGCAGCGATCGGGGCGGCGAGCCCGACGTGGTGCTCGCCTGCGCGGGCGACGTGCCGACGCTCGAGACGCTGGCTGCGGCGCAGATCCTGCGCAAGCAGCTGCCGGAGCTCGCGGTGCGGGTCGTCAACGTCGTCGACCTGATGACGCTGCAGCCGCGCGAGGAGCATCCGCACGGCCTCACCGACGCGGCCTTCGACGGCCTGTTCACGACCGATCGCCCTGTGATCTTCGCCTACCACGGCTACCCCTGGCTGATCCACCGGCTCACCTACCGGCGCCGCAACCACGACAACCTGCACGTGCGCGGCTACAAGGAGGAGGGCACGACCACGACGCCGTTCGACATGGTCGTGCTCAACGACCTCGACCGCTTCCACCTCGTCATCGACGTCATCGACCGCGTGCCCTCGCTCGGCTACCGCGCGGCGGGCCTGAAGCAGGCGATGCGCGACCGCCTGCTCGAACATGGTCGCTACATCGTCGAGCATGGCGAGGACATGCCCGAAGTGCGCGACTGGAGCTGGCGTGGCGGCGGCAGCGACGACAGCGCCGGCACGCAGGACGACGGGCGCGGTCGTGTGCCCGCCGCAGGATCTTCCGGCGGCGCAGGTCCCGTCGGCGACTGAGCCGTGCGCGTGCTGGTGCTCAATGCCGGCAGCTCGTCGCTCAAGGCCGCGCTGTTCGACACCGGCCGCGGCCGGCGCCTGGCCAGCGCGGTGGAGCGCGAGACGCAGGATCATGCGGCCGCCGTCGAGGGGGTACTGGCGGCGCTCGAGGCGCAGGCGCCGCAGGAGCTCGCGCGGCTCGAGGCGGTCGGCCACGGCATCGTCCACGGCGGAGCTTCGCTGCGCCGCCCGGTGCAGGTCGACGCGGCGATCGAGGCGGCGATCGCGGCCTGCCTGCCGCTCGCGCCGCTGCACAATCCGCCGGGCCTCGCGGTGCTGCGTGCGGCACGTGCGCGCTTCGCGGCGCTGCCGCAGGTGGCGGTGTTCGACACGGCGTTCCATGCGGACCTGCCCGAGGCAGCCTGGCGCAATGCCCTGCCCGACGCGGTCGTCGCCCGCTACGGCCTGCGCCGCTACGGCCTCCACGGCATCAACCACGCCAACGTCATGCAACGCTGTGCCGAATCGCTCGGCGTCGCGCCGGCGGCGCTGCCGTCTACGTGCACCGGCTGCGCCGCTATCTCGGCGCGATGTGCGCCGTGCTCGGCGGCGCCGACGCGATCGCGTTCAGCGGCGGCATCGGCGAGCACGCGACGCAGGTGCGCGCACAGGCCTGCGCCGGTCTCGGCTGGCTCGGCGCGCAGCTCGACGCGGCCGCGAATGCGAGCGCCGCCGTCTCACACGAGCAGCCCGTGGCGCGGATTTCGACGCCGTCCTCCGCGGTGCGGCTGCTCGTGGTCGCGGCCGACGAGGAGCGCTCGATCGCGGAGCAGGTCGCCGCGCTGCTGTCTGGACGCTCCGGGAGCGAGACGGCATCCTAGCCTCCCTTCGAGGAGGCCGAGTTGTCCGTCGCGTATCCGCATCTCTTTTCGCCGTACCGGCTCGGGCCGGTCACACTGAAGAACCGCATCGTCCATGCCTCGATGTCCACGCGCTATGTCGTGGGCGGCCGGGTCACGGACCGACTGATCCTCTACCACGCGACGCGCGCGCGCGGCGGCGCGGCGATGACCGTGACGGAACCGCTGAACCTGCTGAAGCGGCAGACGAATCCGCAGAAGGTCACGGTGCGCGCGCCTGAAAACGCCGAGGGCCTGCGACGCTGGGCGTCCGAGGTGCGCGCCGCCGGTTCGCAGCTCATTGCACAGATCCAGGATCCGGGACGCGGGCGGCACCAGCCGGGCCGCATCCACGATGCGATCGGGCCTTCGCCCTTGCCGGACGACCTCAGCTGGACGGTGCCGCACGCGCTCGGCACGGACGAAGTCGCGCAGATGGTCGAGGAGTTCGCCGAGGCGGCGTACATCCTGCAGCAGGCCGGTTTCGGCGGCGTCGAGATCTCGGCCGGCCACGGGCATCTGTTCCACCAGTTCATGGCCAGGCGCTCGAACGCGCGCACCGACCGCTACGGGGGTGAGCTCGATGGCCGGCTGCGGCTGCTGACTGAGCTGCTCGAAGCGCTGCGGCGGCACTGCGGGCGCGAGTTCGTGATCGGCGTGAAGCTGCCGGGCGAGGACGGCCAGCCCGACGGCATCGATCTCGAGACTTCTGCGCAGATCACGCGCCGGCTGCACGCGACCGGCACGATGGACTACCTGACCTGGTGCTGGGGCTCGCATGCCGACACGCTCGACTGGCACCTGCCGGACCTGCACGGCCCGCGCGCGCCCTACGTCGAGAAGATCGCCGCTCTGGCGAAACACGCGCCGGGCGTCGCGATCGGCGCGCTCGGGCTGATCACCGATCCGAACGAGGGCGAGCGCTGCGTGCGCGACGGTCTCGCCGACCTCATCATGCTCGGACGGCCGCTGGTCACCGATCCCGCCTGGGGTCTCAAGGCGCAGCAGGGGCGGGAGGCGCAGATCCGCTACTGCGTGTCCTGCAACACCTGCTGGGGCGCCATTGTCGGGGGCAGCACGCTCGCCTGCGACAACAACCCGCGCGTCGGCCTCGTCGACGAGCTCGACTGGCGGCCGCAGCCGGCAGCGCGCCGGCGACGCGTGGTCGTGGTCGGCGCGGGCGTGGCCGGCATGGAGGCCGCCTGGGTCGCGGCGGCGCGCGGCCACGAAGTCACGGTGCTCTCGGCCTCGGCCGACGTCGGTGGCAAGACGCGGCTGCATGCGCTGCTGCCCGGCGGCGAGAGCCTCTCCAGCGTCTACGACTACCAGCGTCTCGCAGCCGGCCGGTCCGGTGTGCGCTTTGAATTCGGCCTGCGGGCGGGCCTCGACGACGTGCTGACGCTGCGGCCCGACGCGGTCGTGCTGGCCACGGGTGCGACGCCGGCCTGGCCGGCGTATCTGCCGGAGGAATACCGCAACGAAGGGTTGTTCCCCGACGTGCGCGAGGCCGCGGCCGCGCTGCTCGCGCGCAGCACGCGCGAGCAGGGCACCGCGGTGCTGGTCGATCAGGATCACACTGCGTTCACGTATGCGACGGCGGAGCTGCTCCTGCAGCGCTTCACGCGCGTCGTGCTGCTGACGCCGCGACCCGGCCTCGCCGCCGAGGAGGCGCTGGTGAACCGTCAGGGCATCTACCGGCGCATCTACGGCAAGGGCATCGAAGTCGTCACGCTGTCCGAGCCGGTGTTCGACGACGACTTCGCCGAGGGCGTGCTGAAGACGCGCCATCTGCTCGGCGGGCCGGCGATGCGGATCGACGGTGTCGCGCTGCTGACCCATGCGACGGCACGTATCCCCGACGATGCGCTGGCCGCGCCCCTGCGGGCCGCGGGCGTCGAGGTTTCGCTGGTCGGGGACTGCTTCGCACCCCGCTCGCTGCTGGTCGCGACCCGGGAGGGGCATGCGGTCGGCAATGCGCTCTGAAGCCGCAGCGGGGCTAGAATGGGCACTTTCCCGCGAGCCCGAGGTCCCATGCGACAGAAGCCGGTCCTGAGCCACGAAGACGTGCTGGCGATCGTCGCCGCGACCCGTGCCGAGGCGCTGCGCAACGGCTGGGCGGTGAGC
>JADLDF010000292.1 GCA_020846815.1 Gammaproteobacteria bacterium
CATCCGCTGCTGATCGGCGGCAATCCGTTCACGACGACGGCGTCCTACTGCCTGATCTCGCATCTGGAGCGCCGCTTCGGCGTGCACTGGGCCATGGGCGGCACGGGCGCGCTGGTGCGCGGCCTCGTCGGGCTGGTGCAGGGGCAGGGTGGCGTGCTGCGCTGCGATGCCGAGGTCGCGCAGATCACGACCGACGGACGGCGCGCGACCGGCGTGCGCCTCGCGTCGGGCGCGACGCTGGAGGCCGACGTCGTCGTGTCGAACGCCGATGCCGCCTGGACCTATTCGCGCCTTCTCGGCGCGCATCCGCGCCGCCGCTGGACCGACCGCCGGCTCGCGCGCGTGCGCTATTCGATGAGCCTGTTCGTCTGGTACTTCGGCACGCGGCGGCGCTACGACGCGCTGCGTCACCACACGATCATCATGGGGCCGCGCTATCGCGGGCTGCTCGACGACATCTTCACGAAGCAGCGGCTCGCCGATGACTTCAGCCTCTACCTGCATCGCCCGACCGCGACCGATCCGTCGCTCGCGCCGGCCGGCTGCGACGCGTTCTACGTGCTCTCGCCGGTGCCGCATCTCGGCAGCGGCACCGACTGGCCGGCGCGTGCCGAGGGCTATCGCGCCGCGATCCAGCGCCGGCTCGAGCAGACCGTGCTGCCCGGCCTCGGGGCGGCGCTGGTCACCTCGCGCCTGACCACGCCGCTCGATTTCCGCGAGCGCCTGCTGTCGGTCAACGGCGCTGCGTTCGCGCTCGAGCCGCGGCTGCTGCAGAGTGCCTGGTTCCGCCCGCACAACCGCAGCGAGGAGCTCGAGCGGCTCTACCTGGTCGGCGCCGGCACGCATCCGGGCGCCGGCATCCCCGGCGTGCTGTCGTCGGCGAAGATCCTCGATCAGATCGTGCCCGACCCGGCGGCGCTGGGCTGAGAGACTCAGCCAGCGTCGGGCAGGGGCGGTGCGGCCGGGTCCAGCGCGACCTCGATGCGGCCATCGACGATGCGCAGCGGGTGCGTGGGCAGCGCCCGCGTCGCCGGGCCTGCGAGCACGCGGCCGTCGCGTGTGTCGAACGCGGCGCCGTGCAGCGGGCAGACGAGCCGGGTGCCGCGCAGGCGCCCGTCGCTCATGCGCGCCTCGGCATGCGTGCAGACGTCGTCGAGCGCGAACACGCCCTCGCGGCTGCGGCAGAGCACGATGGCGCGGCCTTCGATCGTGCAGGGGAGCATCCGCCCCTCGCGCAGGCTCGCGAGCTCGCCCACGACGTGGAAATGCAGTGCGTCGCTCACGCCGTGCCGCCTCAGAGCTCGAGCGTCGTCTCGAAGACCAGCACGGCCTGGCCCACGATCCAGACCGCGGCGGGCGCGCCGCCGTCGGCCAGTTCCAGCTCGACGTCGACCCGGCCGGGGCGGTGCAGCGACTGGCCCTGGGCGCCGCAGAAGTGCACGCGACCCGCGGCCGCCGGCGGCAGCAGGCCGTAGCGCGCCAGGTAGGCGCCGAGCAGGCCGTGCGCATTGCCGCTGACCGGGTCCTCGGGAATGCCCAGCGCCGGGCAGAACATGCGCGACTCGGTCAGGCAGCCCTCGACCTGCGCATGCAGCGTGAAGACGAAGTGGCCGGCTGCGCCGAGCTGCGCGGACAGCGTGTTCAGCCGGTTGAAGTCCGGCTTCAGGTGCCGCAGCTGCTCGGTGCCGCGCACGCCGATCATCAGCCGCGTGCTGCCGCTGCCGACGATCTGGATCGGACAGCGCGGATCGAGATCGCCGCTCGACAGCGCCAGCGCGTCGAGCACGGCCAGCCGCTCGCGCTCGCCGATCTCGCGGCCGAGCGCCGGCGCGGGCTGGCGGATCGCGATGCGCCGCTGCGGACCCTGGCCGCGGACCTCGATCTCGACCACGCCGCTCTTCTGGCGCTGGCGCTGGCGCAGTCGCGTCGGCGTGCCGTCGCGCCGCGACAGCACATAGTGCGCGGCGACGGTCGCATGGCCGACGAAGCTCGCCTCGGTGCGCGGCGTGAAGAAGCGCACGCGTACGTCGTGGTCGGGCCCGTCGGCCTTCAGCACGAAGGCCGTGTCGGCGTTGTTCAGCTCGCGGGCGATCGCGAGCATCTCGTCGTCGGCGAGCACATCGGCGCCGAGCACGACGCCCGCGGGGTTGCCGGTGAAGCGGCGGTCGGTGAAGGCATCGACCTGGAAGACATGGACGCTGCGGGTCATCGAGAGAGCCTCGGTTGGCGCGTCGGGGGCCGGGATTGTATGTAACCCGCTCCCGGTGCGCATCCCCGTCGTTCCTGGTACTTGCAAATCGGCCACGCCGGCCTAACATGTCGGCAACCTTGGGGTGGCCCTGTGGGGGCCTGAGATGCCGGTATACCGGCGAACCCGTCGAACCTGATCCGGTTAATACCGGCGTAGGGAGCAGGTCCATGTCCAGCCTTCATCGCCGTGGCAACGTGCTTGCGGCCCATCCCGCGATCCTCTTCATCGCTGCTGCGCTGCAAGCCGTCGCCGCCGGCGCGACGGCCGGTCCCGCCGATGCGAACGCGGACGCGGCATTGCAGGAGGTCATCGTCACCGCGAGCCTGCGGCGCGACCGGCTGGCCGAGCTGCCGGCGAGCGTCAGCGTGCTCGACGCGGCGACGGTGCGCGGCGCCGGCGTGCAGCACCTGCAGGACCTGCTGCCGCTGGTGCCGAACCTCAACTGGGCCTCGGGCAGCTCGCGCCCGCGC
>JADLDF010000293.1 GCA_020846815.1 Gammaproteobacteria bacterium
AAGCTCGCGCGCGAGCAGAAGCAGCACGACGAGTTCCTGCTGACCACCTACACCTCGGTGCGCGACATCGAGGCGCTGCGCGACCAGCGGCTCTCGCAGATCGCCGACCAGCGCGCCTCGACCGAGATCTACATCGAATCGCTGAACGACCGGCTCGCGCAACTGCAGCTGCGCGCCCAGACCTTCCGGCCCTACAACGCCGGCGCGGGCGCCAGACAGATGCCCGACAAGCTCGCCGAGGATCTGATCCGCACGCTCAACGAGATGCGCCGCCAGCGCCAGACGCTGGACGATCGGCGCAACGAGGAGACCGCGCTGCGCGCGCGCTTCCAGTCGGACATCGACCGCTACCGGCTGTTGCGCTCGAGCACCGCCTCCGCACGCTGAGCGACCGCGCGGTCGTGCCGCGCCCCGTTGCTTTCGCACCTCTTGCTGCCGCCCTTCCTGGCGCAACGCCCTCTGCGTCGCGCCCGTTGCGATCCCGGCTCCGCTCCGCCGGCGCTCAGCCGAGAGCGGGGGGTAGGCTGCCGGGATAGAGCCGTGCCAGCACCGCGGCCGTGGCGCGCCCGAACACGCTGCGCAGTTCCTGCTCGATGACGCCGCCGTCATTCTGCGCGGCCGCCGCCGGCGCTGCTGCTGCTGCCGGCGCCGCGGCGAGCTCGCGCGCGCGCCGCCAGATCGCCTGCAGCGCTTCGGCTTCACGCGCCAGCACAGCGGCCACTTCCGCCTGCCAGGACGCCGGCGCCTCGCCCTCGGTCCAGCGGCCGCGGCCCCGGCCGAAATGCGCGACCGCGAGATAGCGCAGCACGGCCGAGCGCGCGAGCCCGTCCAGCGCCTCGTCCGACCACCAGACCTGCGGCACGTCGGCGCCGCTCAGGCGGTTCAGGCCGCGAGCAAAGCCGGCGCCGGCGAGACCGCCGATCAGGCCGCCGAGCAGCAGCCCGCCACCGAGCGTCAGGCCGCCGGTCGCGAGGTCGGCCTTGAGCCCGGTCAGCGCACCGGTGACCACGCTGCCCCAGATCGCCGCGCGCCCCTCGGCGACGCGCTCCGGCGCGGCGAAATTCGAGCGCAGCCGCTCGAGCACGGTCCGTGTCGCGCTGCCGTCGAGGCCGTGCAGCGCGATCAGCCGGTCGGTACTCTCGACGATGCGTGTATCGAGCCGTGCGGCCAGCGCGCCCATGGCCGCCTGCTGCGCCGGATCGTCCGCGGAGCGTGATGCACCCACGGACTGCAGCAGCCGGCGCAAGGTCGCGCCAGGCGCGGCCGCGGTCGCGGCCTCTGCGGCGGCGGGTGCTACGGGCTCGCGATCGAGCGCTGCCGCGGCGAGCTGCGCGGCGAGCAGGTCCATGGCCGCGTCGAAGCGCGCGACGCTGCGCGCCACCCATGCCTGCGCGAGGCGCGCGAAGGCCTCCGCCTTGGCCGGCGGCAGCACGCGTCCGACCGCCTCGAGCAGCACCACCTCGTGCACCCAGCAGCGTGCGAACGCATCGAGCGCCAGCACCTCGGCGACGCCGCCGAGGGTGTCGAGATGCCGGCGCCAGTGCTCCAGCTCCTCCTGCTCGGCCGCGGCCGAGCGCGGCGGGCCGACCTGGTTCAGCAGCACGATCACCGGCCGCCCGACCCAGCGCAGCACCTGCATCTCGGCGGCGAGATAGCCCGCGTCGCGCGGAACCTCGGCGGCATTCACGAGATAGAGCACGACGTCGGCGGCGTCGCGTGCTGCGCGCACGGCCTGCTGGCTGCACCAGAACGGCCGGTCGCGCCAGCGGTCCCAGGCCTCACGCAGCAGCCAGCCGAGCGGATTGTCGGCGAGCCGCAGCCGCTGCAGCAGCCGCGCGGAATCGCCGAAGCCGGGCGTGTCCCAGAGCCGCAGCGCCGTGCCGTCCTCGAGCACGAGCAGATCGTGCCGCTCGGCGAGGTCGGTCACATGGGCCGCGTCGCGCACGTCGCCGACGTCGCGACCGAGCAGCGTGCGCGCGAGCGTGGTCTTGCCCGCATTGGTATGCGAAACCAGCGCCAGCTCGACGTTCATGCCGGCGGCCCTGCGAGCGCCGGCGCGAGCCGCCGCTCGAGCCCGGCGAGATCCGGCGCGGCGAGGTCGGTGCAGGCGACCGGCAGACCGCGTGCAGCGCCGAAAGCCTCCCAGGTCGCGCGGCGCTCGGCGAGCCGCGTCGTCGCTTCGGCGCCCAGCCGGCGACGGTATGGTCCCTCGTCGAGCAGCAGCCCGAGTCCGTGACGCACGCCGCCGGCGGCGCGCAGCGTCTCGAGGAAGCGCCCGTGGTTCTCGACCTCGGGCGTCGCGGCGAGACTGAACAGCGCCAGCGTCAGCGGCACCGCACCGTCGGCCGCAGCGAGGTCCGCGGCGGCGTGCGCCTCCTCGCCATAGGGCACGGAGGCGGCGAGCAGCAGCTGCGCGTCGTCGCCGAGCAGCGTGCGCGCGACTTCGCGCAGGCCGGCGGTCGCCGCTTCATCCACGTGGTAGCTGAACGGCACGACGCGCAGCCGGGACTCACCGCGCAGGAACGGGCCCAGCAAGCGGCGGAAGTAAGGCGTCTCGAGCCCGAGCGGCACCTGCGCTGCGAGCCGCGACTCGCGCCAGAGTGCGAACGCCGCCAGCACGAGCCGCGGCAGGATCACCGCGAGCAGCACCGTCAGCGCATGCAGGTGGATCCAGGTCGCGGCGGCCGGGCCTGCGGCGCCGGCCGGGAAGCGTATCGCCGCCACACCTGCGATGTCGGGGAAAGGCAGGCCGAGCAGCGCCGCGGCCGGCCCGAGCACCGCGGCGAGCAGCGCCCGCACCGCAGCCGCATCGAGGAAGGTGCTCTCCCAGCCGATGCGGTAGTCGAGCACCAGGCCGCGCAGGTAGAGGCCCGCGAGCGCGCCGAGCGCGAACAGCGCGGCCGCGAGGTGCAGGATGCGTGCCGCGCGGGCACGCGCCAGTGGCGCGACCGCGCGCGACCAGTCGGCGACGAAAGCGGCCAGCGGCGCCGCGAGCACCCCGCGCGCAGGGCCGGCGGCGCGCGTCGCGAGCCGCAGCAGCGCGCTGCGCAGCAGGCCGGCGTCGCGTCTCGCCGCAGCCGCGCCAGGCCGGGCCGGCGTCTCACCCGCCGCTGCGGCTTCACCCACCGCAGCCGCCTCCACCCCGGATCCCGGCGCAACCGCGCGGCGCAGCGCCTGCAGCAGCAGCCACAGGTAGACCAGCAGGTTCCAGGCGACGATGCCGAGCAGCGGGAAGGCGAGCACGTTGACGCGCCCGGGATCGGCCACCTGCTCGGTGATCGCGCCGCCGAGCA
>JADLDF010000294.1 GCA_020846815.1 Gammaproteobacteria bacterium
CGGGAAGAGCTTTTCGCCCGCATGGTCTTCAACATCCTGGTCTCCAACGACGATGACCACCTGCGCAACCACGCCTTTCTTTTCGACCCGGTGGGTCAGGGCTGGCGCCTGAGCCCGTTGTACGACGTGGTGCCGCGCCCGCAGGTCGCACAGGAGCGCATGCTTCATCTGGCCGTCGGCCCGCAGGGCAGGCTCGCCACGCTCGACAACGCGCTCGCCGCAGGCGGTCTATTCGGGCTGCTGCCATCGGATGCCGCCCGCATCATCGACCGCGTGGCACGCTCGGTGCGCAGCTGGCGCCAGACCTTCGATGAGCTGCGTGTGCCCGAGCGTCTGTGTGGCCAGCTCGCATCCGCGTTTCGTCGGCCCGCCGACATCGGCATGAGAGTCGTGGAAAGGCATCTGACGTGATCCGTGCCGCAGGGAGTTGCACGCGGCAGCTACCATGACGAAACGGGACTTGCTGGTGAGCCAGCCGGCGTAGACGGGCGGGAGTCGACGGTATGGATGCTGCTGTTGGATCAGCACGGCATACAAGTCTACGAGTCAGGACTCCGAAGTTTGCCGGCGCGCCGCCGCCACATCCGGCGCAGCAGCCAGAACGCCGGCAGCACGATCAGCAGCCAGGGCAGCGCCACCGCGACGAAGCGGATCGCCGCGGCGAAGCTCAGCGACACGGTGGCGAGGAAGTCGCGCAGTGCCTGCAGGGTCGGATCGGCGGTGCGGTCGTCGACGAACAGGCCGCGTGACTGGTAGGCGATCGTGAGGTCGGACATCGCGATGCGCTTGCGCATGACGTTGAGCTCGCTGCTGCGCGCGTCGATCTCGCCCTGCACGCGCGCGAGCTCGCGTTCCACCTCGAGCAGATCGGCGAGCTTGCCCTGATGGCGGGTCAGCAGCTCGGTCAGCCGTTCGCGCAGCCGGGTCTGCGCGCGCAGTGTGGCTTCGGTGTCGATGACCTGGCGCGTCAGG
Organism: Gammaproteobacteria bacterium; assembly: GCA_020846815.1. The sequence goes on from JADLDF010000294.1 coordinate 973, forward strand.
TCTTCCGAGCCGATGCTGTTGCCGACCACGCGGCCATCGAGCTTCGTGGCATCTGCCGCGACCGCGGCGCGAAAGCCCTGCAGCCACTGCGGCTCGCCGCGCAGCTGCAGTTGCGCGCTGACGCGGTCGTCGCCCGCGGCATGGGAGGAGCTGCCGAGCAGCTGGCAGCGCGCCGGTCCGGCGGCGAGGCAGGCCTGCAGGTGGGCGTCGCGCGCCGCGATGACCTGCGCCGCGGGCAGCTCGAGACTCATGGAATAGGAATAGGCGATCAGGTTCGCCGCGCCTTCGGTCGGCGAGACCGCTGCCGCGGCTGCGCCCAGGGGCGGCGGAGGCGCCGGCGCGGGTGCAGAGGCCACCGCGACCAGCGCCGCGCTGCCGGCATCGGCTTGCGGCAGGCCCGCATCCGAAGCTGCGCGGGATTCCAGCGTCGCCATGCCACCAGGCCCCGCCGGGACCGCAGACTCCCGCGAGCCGCAGGCCGCCAGCACCATCAGCGGCAGAAAAGCCAGGCGTCGCAGCATTGCGGTCCTCATTCGATCATCCCCCGGCCAGCCCGGCGTTGCGCCCCGGGCGCGCGGCGCGACCGTGATGCGCCCTTCACAACGGCAATGGCAGCGGCTATCGCGGCTCGCGCCTGCGGGCTGTTGCGCCAGCAGGTCGAGCCGACCAGGGCCGCCGCGCCCTGGACCATGCGGTCCACGTCGCCTCTGACGAGATCGGTGAGGCTCGAGTAGCCGAGCTGCTCGAGTCTCCTGTTCACGGTGGGACCCACGCCTTTGGCTGCGAGCAGCAACTGGCGGTCGGATTCCGAAAATGGCACGGTCAGTCTCCGACGCGGATCACCAGCGCATCGAGCTCGGCGTCGCGCAGCCGGGTGCGCAGACGGTTGATCTCGTCGAGATCGTTCAGCGGACCGATGCGCACGCGGTGCCAGACGTCGGCGTCGACCGAGACGCGCTGCACGTTGGCGGCGATGCCCTGCAGGCCGAGCTGCTTCTTGATGCGCTCGGCATCTTCGAGGCGCCGGTACGAGCCGGCCTGCAGCACGTAGACGCCGGGGCGTTCGATCGGCGAGGTCGGGATGTCGCGCTTGACCTCGCGTTCCTTCTCCGGGACGACGACCTCGAACTTCGGCAGCATTTCGTAGAAGTCGTAGGAGGCCGGCGCTTCGGCCGCGGCGCTGCCTTCTTCGGCGGTCGCGCCGTCCTGGTCGGGCGGCAGCCGGCGCGGCTCGGGGCGCAGCGTCTCTGCGTCGCGGGTCGCGCGGTCGAGCGCGTTGCGCTGGTAGACGAACAGCGCCAGCGCGACGATTAGGCCGATCGCGAGCCCGGTCGCAAATTCCTTCCAGCGGCCGAGATCGAAGCCGGCCCCCGAGTGGCGGTTGCGCTTGTAGTCGCGGGAAATCGGGCGGCTGCTCACATGCTCTCCGGCGCCGACACGCCGAGCAGCGCGAGGCCGTTGCGCAGCGCCTGCTGCACGCCGGTCAGCAGATAGAGCCGGGCATGGCGCGGCTCGTCCTCGGGCACGAGCACGCGCTCGGCGTTGTAGAAGGTGTGCAGCGTGTTGGCGAACTCGCGCAGATAGTGCACCAGCGCATGCGGCGCGCGGTTCGCCGCGGCCGAGACCACGACCTCGGGATACTTCGACAGTGCGGCGAGCATCGCCTGCGCGTGCTCGCCGGAGAGCAGCTCGTTGCCGTGCGCCAACACGATCTCGCGCGCCTTGGCCGCGTCCCAGGCGAAGCCGCGCGCGGCGGCCTCCTTCATGACGCTGGCGACGCGCGCGTGCGCGTACTGGATGTAGAACACCGGGTTCTCGTTCGACTTCGACTTGGCGAGCTCGAGGTCGAAGTCCAGCGGCTGGTCGTTGCTGCGCATCAGATAGAACAGCCGGCAGGCGTCGTTGCCGACCTCCTCGCGCAGCTGGCGCAGCGTCACGAAGGTCGCCTCGCGCTTGCCCATGGAGAGCTTGATGCCGTTGCGGTACAGCGCGACGAGCTGGATCAGGCAGGCCTCGAGACATTCGGCCGGATGACCGAAGGCCTGCAGGCCGCCGCGCACGCGTGCCACGTAGCCGTGATGATCGGCGCCGAGCACGTCGATCAGGGTGTCGAAGCCGCGCTCGCGCTTGTCGAGGTGGTAGGCGATGTCGGCGGCGAAGTAGGTCTTGACGCCGTTCTCGCGGATCACGACGCGGTCCTCGTCGTCGCCGAACTCGGTGGCGCGGAACCAGGTGGCGCCGTCCTTGACGTACAGCCGGCCCTGCGCGCGCAGCCGCTCGAGCGCGCGGTCGATCGCGCCGCTGTCGGCGAAGTCCTTTTCCGAGATCCAGACGTCGAAGTGCACGCCGAGCCCGTCGAGGTCGTCGCGGATGTCGGCGAGCATCGCGTCGCGGCCGAAGACGCTCAGCTCCTGCCAGGCGGCGGCACCGAGCAGTGCTCGGGCGCGGGCGATCATCGCATCGACGTACTGGTCCTTGTCGCCTGCAGGCGCATCCGGAGGCAGGTCCGCGAGCACCGCGGCAGCGGGCCGGCGCAGCGCCTCGCCGACGCGCGCGCGCAGCGCCGCGGCGACCGGCAGCACGTAGTCGCCGCGGTAGCCGTTCGCCGGGAAGGGCAGGGTCTCGCCGCAGGCCTCGAGGTAGCGCAGCCAGAGGCTGACGGCGAGGATGTCCATCTGCCGCCCGGCATCGTTGACGTAGTACTCGCGGCCGACCGTGTGGCCCGCGGCCTCGAGGATGCGCGCAAGCGCGTCGCCGTAGGCGGCCTGGCGGCCATGGCCGACGTGCATCGGGCCCGTGGGATTGGCCGAGACGAACTCGACCAGCACGCGATGCGGCCGCGGCAGCGTCGCGCGGCCCCACTGGTCACCCTGCTCGTGTACGCGCACGAGCTCCTTCAGGTAGAGATCCTTCGCGAGCCGGAAGTTGATGAAGCCCGCGCCCGCGACCTCGGCCTTTTCGATGAGCTCGCTCGCCGGCAGTGCCGCGACGATCGCCTGCGCGAGCTCGCGCGGATTGCGCCTGGCATGCTTCGCCAGGCGCATTGCGACGTTGGAGGCGAAATCACCATGTGCGGGATCGCGGGTGCGCTCGAGGCTCACCCATTCGGGATCGACGGGCGAGGGCACGAGGCTGCCCTCGAGTTTCTGCAACGCCGCGGTCAGCAGGCGCGCGAGCTCGGTTTTCACGGGATCGGGAGACCAGGGGCTTCGAAGGGAGGGAATTCTAGCCGGAGAAGGAAAATAGATAAGAAAATAGATCGGATTTAAATCCGATCTATTTTCTTATCTATTTTCCTTCTAGAACAGCTCGAGCGGATCCACGTCCAGTGCCCAGCGCACCCTGCGCGCTTCGGGCAGGGCTTCGACCTCGGGCAGCCAGGCGTCGAGGAATCGGTGCAGCGCAGCACGGTCGACGCTCTCGACCAGGAGCTGCGCGTGGTGACGGCCGGCACGGCGCGCCATGGCTGCGGGCGCGGGGCCGAGCACCCGCAGGTTCGCCGGCGGTCGGGCGAGCCGCCGGGCCGCGGCCAGGAATTCGCTCGCCGCCTCCGGCGCGGTGCCGGAGGCGCGCAGCGCCGCGAGGCGCATGAACGGTGGCCAGGCGGCCTCGCGCCGCTCGCGCAGCGCGGTCTCGGCGAAGCCGTCGTAGCCGGCGGCGAGCAGGCCGCGCAGCAGCGGGTGCTCGGGGTACTCGGTCTGGATCAGCACCTCGCCGGGACGGTCGCCGCGGCCGGCGCGGCCCGCGACCTGCACGATGGTCTGCGCCAGCCGCTCGGCGGCGCGGAAGTCGGTGCTGAACAGGCCCTGGTCGGCGTTCAGTACGACCACCAGGGTCACGTTCGGGAAGTCGTGGCCCTTGGTGACCATCTGCGTGCCGACCAGGATCCGCGCTGCGCCGCTGGCGACGCGGCCGACCACAGCCTCGAGCTCATGTGCATGGCGCACGACGTCGCGGTCGAGCCGCGCGATCGGCGCCGCGGGGAACAGCGTGGCCAGCGTCTCCTCGACGCGCTCGGTGCCCTGGCCGATGGTGCGCAGCTCGTAGCCGCAGACCGTGCACTGGCGCGGCAGCGGCCGGTCGGCGCCGCAGTGGTGGCAGCGCAGCCGCTGCGCGGCGAGATGCACGGTCATGCGCGCGTCGCAGTCGGCGCAGGGCGCGATCCAGCCGCAGGCCTTGCAGGCGAGCGTCGGCGCATAGCCGCGGCGGTTGATGTAGACCAGCACCTGGCCGTCCGCGGCGAGGTGGCGCTCGATCGACGCGGTCGCCGTGCTCGAGAGCCCGGCGTGCACCGATTCCTGCCGCAGGTCGACGAGGCGCAGGGTCGGCGGCAGTGCGTGTGCGGCGCGGCGCGGCAGCGACAGGCGCCTGAAGCGTCCGGCAGCGACGTTCTGCAGCGATTCGAGCGCCGGCGTCGCCGAGCCGAGCACCACCGGGATGTCGAGCGCCTGGGCGCGCACGATCGCGAGGTCGCGCGCCGAGTAGCGGAAGCCGCCTTCCTGCTGCTTGAACGAGGCATCGTGCTCCTCGTCGATGACGATCAGGCCGAGGTCGGGCACGGGCGCGAACACCGCCGAGCGCGTGCCGAGCACCAGCCGCGCCTCTCCCGAAAGCACGCGCCGCCAGGCCGCTAGGCGCTGCAGGTCGGTGAGGCCCGAATGCAGCAGCGCGAGCGGCACATCGGCGAAGCGCGCGGCGAAGCGCGCCACGAGCTGCGGCGTGAGGCCGATCTCCGGCACCAGCACCAGCGCGCGCCGGCCGCGCGCGAGCGTGCGCTCGACCAGGCGCAGATAGACCTCGGTCTTGCCGCTGCCGGTGATGCCGTGCAGCAGCCAGGCATGGAAGTGATCCTCGCCAGTGGCGATCACTTCGTCGACCGCCGCCTGCTGTGCATCCGAGAGCTGCGGTGGCGTCGCGGTCGCGACGGCCGGCGTAGGCGTCGCGGCGGTCCGCCCACCCGGCACTTCCGACGAACTGATCCAGCCGCGTGCGACCAGCGCGCGCGCCGCCTCGCGCCAGCCCGGCAGCTCGTCGCTCAAGGTTGCGGCATCGACGCCGCCGTCGCGTGCGACGCGCTCGAGCAGCGCCCGCTGGCGCGGCGCGCGACGCGGCTCGCCGGCGGCCAGAGCCGTCTCGCCTTCGAGGGTCAGCGACCACCAGATCACCTCGGGCACGGCTTTCGCGCCCTCGCGCGCCAGTTTCGGCAGCGCGGCAGCGATGATCTCGCCGACCGGATGGTGGTAGTAGTCCGCGGCCCATTGCAGCAGGGCCAGCAGCTTCGCGTCGGCGACCGGCGCGGCGTCGAGCAGCTCGCGGGCGTGCTTCAGCCGCTCCTGCGGCAGCTCGCTCGCGGCTGCGATCGCGACGATCAGGCCGACCAGGTGCCGGCGGCCGAAAGGCACCACGATCCGCATGCCGGGAACCGGTTCGACGGGCACGCCGGCCGAAGTGGGCCCGAGCCCGTCGGGCTCGGGCGGCAGATAGTCGAACAGCCGCCGCAGCGGCATATCCAGGGCGACGCGCAGGATCACCGCTGGCCCTTTCGAGGGTCGCGAGGCCTGTCGCCGATTGTCCACAGAGTTTGTGGATAACTCTGTGGAAAGCGGGCCTTGCAAGTCACGAAACGCGGGTAAAAAGGGCCTTTCGCATCAGCTTGATCAAGAAATGACCAGAACGGAAAAAATTCTTCTGAATCAATGCTTTGAGCATTCACCAACGCCCGCCGCAGTACCTTTATGACAAACACGTGACGCCGATTCTACGCGAATGTGTGCAAGTGCCTGATTTAGGGGCGCGAAGGAAAAAGGAAGCGGTGGCGGAGCGCGGGCGTCAACGGGGCGGAGGCGCCTGCGTTGTGGACGGCATGACCGCCCTTGCTGCTACGCTCCCGGCCGTTTATAGCACGCCCGCCGCCCTGCGCGGCCCCGGGAAATTGGCCGCGACCGACCCGACATCTCGCGCTCTCGATGCGTTCCTGACCTCGATCGAGCGCAAGGCATTCAAGATCGCTCGGCTCGCGCTGCGGCACGACGACGACGCGCTCGACGCCGTCCAGGATGCGATGCTGGCCCTGGTCACGACCTATGCGCGGCGCCCAAGCGAGGAGTGGAAGCCGCTGTTCTACCGGATCCTCGAGAACAAGATCCGCGACCTGCAGCGGCGCCGCACGGTGCGCGGCCGGATCATGGCCTGGCTGCCCGTCGCGGCCTCGGCCGATGACGACGACGAGCTCTGGGATCCGCTCGCGCAGGCCGCCAGCGCGGAACCGCCGCCGACGCTCAGGCTCGAGCTCGATCAGGCCATCGGCGCACTCGAACAGGCCATAGCGGCGCTGCCCTCGCGCCAGCGGCAGGCCTTCCTGCTGCGCAACTTCGAGGGCCTGGACGTCGCCGCGACGGCGACCGCGATGGGTTGCAGCGAAGGCAGCGTCAAGACCCATTATTTCCGCGCGCTGCAGGCGCTGCGCGCGCAGCTCGGAGACTTCTGGACATGAGCGCGCCGATCCCCGATCCCGAAGACACACGCAGCGGGTTCGAGCGCCGCACGCAGGCGGTGCTCGAGGAGAGCGTCGCCCGGCTCGACGGCCACACGCGTTCGCGCCTGAACCAGGCGCGCCGCCGTGCGCTCGAAGCGCATGCGGCGCGTGCGCACTCGCCGTTCGCGCGTCTGTTCGGCGACCGCGGCCTGTTCGCCCCCGCGGGCGCGCTCGCCGCGGTCGGTGTGCTCGCGGTGCTGCTGTGGACCGTTCGTCCCGGCGGCGATGCACCGCCGTTCGCACTGCCGAGCGGCGACGGCACGACCGCGATCGAGGATCTCGAGCTGCTCGCGGACCACGACGCGCTCGAGCTGGCGCGCGGCGGCGAGCTCGAGTTCTACGAGTGGGCGCTGGTCGAGGCCGATGTCGAGGCCGCGGGCACGTGAGCCGCGGGCGCGCAGCCCTGGCCGGCGCGGCCCTGATCATCGCGACGGCGACCGCGGCTGCGCTGCCGGCGCGTGCAGCGCCGCCGGTGTCGCCGGCGCCGGCGCCGCCTGCACAGCAGCCGGCGTCACCGGCCCAGGCCCCGGCGCCGGCGGCACCCCCGAAGACGCCGTCCGCTCCGCCACCGGCAACCGACGACGCGGCAGTCGACGACGATCTGCTCGAGTTCATCGGCAGCCTCGGCGACGACGCGGACGGCGGCGACTGGCTCGACTTCCTTGTCAGCACCGACGTCGACGAGGCTGCGAAGCCGCGGGCCGGAGTGCGGCCCCGTGGCCGCTGAAGCGCTCAGGCAGGGGCACGTGGAACGGCACAGACTCATGAAATGGCACAAACACATGAACCCAATGGCGACGACGATGCGGCGCGCGCATCCCGAACACTGCGCTGGACATCACGCTGCTGCTGACCGTCGCGCCGCGCACCCTGCGCCGTGGGCTCTGCTCGTCGCGCTGCTGGCCGGCCTGCCGATCTGCGCAGGGGCTCGACAGGTGCTCGCTGGTACGGATGCGCTGCCGCCCGGTGCGACTCCAGCTGTTGGCGCGGTGCTGCTTGCCGACATGGCTGCACCGCCCAGCGCGACTGCACAGGCACTCGTGCCCGCGCCTGAAGCCGCAGCTCTGCCCTGGTCCTCGCTCTCGGCCGGGCAGCAGCAGCTTCTGCAGCGCTTCGAGGACAGGTGGGACGCGCTGCCACCGGCCCGGCAGAACGCGCTCGCGCGCGGCTCGCAGCGCTGGCTGGCGATGTCGCCGGAGCAGCGCGCGGCGCGCCGCCAGCAGTTCGAACAGTGGCGCGGCCTGTCGGACGCCGAGCGCCGGGTCGTGCGCCAGCGCTGGCAGCGCTTCAACGAGCTGACGCCGGCGCAGCAGGCCGCGGTGCGCCAGGCCTACCAGCGCTTCCGCCAGCTTCCGCCCGAGCGGCGCCAGGAGCTGCGCAGGAAGTGGAACGAAGCCTCGCCCGCCGAACGCCAGCAGATGCTGCAGCGGGTGCGCGAGCGCCAGCAGCGCCGTCAGCGCTAGCGAGTCGCCGCCGCTTCAGCCCTGGGCGGCCAGCGCCGCTCCCAGCGCCAGGAAGACCGCGAGCGCCACCGTGATGACCCAGAGAGGATTGCCGGCGTCACCGGGAGCGGCCGCGACCGCCCTGTCGTCATTGGCGGCTCTGTCCGGTCTGTTCTGTGATGCGTCGACGACGCGTTCACCGATGGGGCGAAGCTCCGTCGAAGGGTCCGGCTGCCGGGACTCGGTGACCGGTGCTTTCATGATGCGTCCTCCTGCGGTCGCCACGGACCGCTGCAGATGAGGACACTAGGGGATCCGTAGATATCAATAAAGCGAAGAAAAACAGCTCTTGATATCGATGAAGTCGATATAAAAAGCCCAAAAACCTCACGCCGCTTCTGCCGCCACTTTCCGGATGGTGTCGAGAGCGAGCGTCAGCGCAGCGTTGTCCGCCGCCGAGGCGAAACACAAATAGGCAGGCAGGCGGAACTCCGGCGCCTCCGGCACGCGATGCAGTCGCCCTGCATGCTCGTACTCGCGCACCAGCCGTGCCGGGAAATAGCCGGAGCCGCCATTGGCGAGCACGTGCTGCAGGCCCAGCCAGCCGACGTTCACGCTGAGTGCCGCACCCGGGTAGTCCGGGAACGCGAGGCTGTGGTGCGCGAAGAACTCCGGACCCCAGTCGACGTAGACGTAGCTGCCGTCGAGCCGCGCTCGTGGCTCGGCGCGCGTCGAGACCATGACCAGCCGATCCTCGAGCAACGGCTCGATCGTGAGGCCGGGGCGCGCCTGGGGCGTGTACATGACGGCGACGTCGGCGCGCCCGTCCGTCAGCGCCTGCATCAGGTCCTCTTCGAAGCCGATCAGCGCGCGGACCAGGATGTCGGGCGCGAGTGCCGCAAAGGCCGGCAGCCAGCGCAGCAGCAGGTCTTCCCACAGCCCGATGCGTCCGCCCACGGTCAGCGCCGCGCGGAACCCGCCCGTGACGCCGATTTCCTGCCGCGCCTGCTCGACGGTGCGCGTCAGCAGCGAAGCGTGATGCTGGAAGCGCCGGCCGGCCGGCGTCAGCGTGGTTCCGGACTTGTTGCGCACGAACAGCTCCGCGCCGAGGTCGGCTTCCAGACGCTGGATGCGCGCGCTCACGGTCGATTGCGTGACGTGCAGCCGCTTCGCCGCCTCGACGAAGCTGCCGCTGGAGATCACCACCAGGAAGGTACGGGCGAGTTCGATATCCATCGATGAAGCCGATAGCCAAGGCCGATATTCGTCGCTTTCCGCATGGTAGGGCAGCCGCTAGGGTAAGCTACAGACTTCCCGACAGAGACCGGTATGAATCTCGAGTTGCCACCCCTGCCATATGCCCTCGATGCGCTCGAGCCCCATTTGTCGCGAGGCACGCTCGCGGTGCATCACGGACGTCACCATGCCGCCTACGTCGAGAAGACCCGCGCCCTGGTCCGGGGAAGCGCGCTCGAGTCCGCCACCCTCGAGGACATCGTCAGGAAGAGTGCGGCCGACGCCGATCCGCGCCTGTTCAATGCCGCGGCCCAGGCTTGGAACCATGCATTCCTGTGGCAGTGCATGCGCGCCGGCGGCGGCGGTCCGGCGAGCGGTGCCGTCGCCGACCTGATCCGGCGCGACTTCGGCAGCCACGACGCGTTCTGCCAGGCGTTCTCCACTGCTGCGGCCGACCAGTTCGGCAGCGGCTGGGCGTGGCTGGTGCTCGATGGCGGGCGGCTGCGCATCGTGACGACGTCGAATGCCGCGACGCCATTGACGACGCCGCAAGTGCCCCTGCTGACGCTCGATGTCTGGGAGCACGCGTACTATCTCGACTACCAGCAGCGCCGCGCCGACTACATCGCCGCCTTCCTGGCGCATCTCGTCGACTGGACCTTCGTCGAGCGCAATCTGCAATCCGTCACGCGTTAGCCACAACTCCTACATTGATTCGGCATGCGCTGATCCATGGCGACATCAATATCCTATTGACGCATCCCTGATCCAATATACCCTCGACACCGAGAGGCGCGAAGGCTCGGTGGCGAACGTCCCGCAGCGCACCCAAGGGCGGGAACTCTCCGTCGGCTGAACCCGTCTCTTCATGACGAGACCGTGGTTTCGTTGCATGGGGGGCGAGGATGCAGTCCATACCCGTCGATCCGTCCGGCCCGGTCGCCCAGCGCAGGTCCGGCTTCGTCGAAGCACTAGGCGCGTTCGCCCGGCAGCATCGCGCCAACGCCTGGCAGGGTGGCTTTGGCGATTTCCTGACGCGCGTGCTGCCGACCAGCCCGGCTGCGCTGGCGCGCAGCAGCCACCAGTACATCTGGGACATGCTGCGCTGGTACGGCCGCGATACCGTCGGTGACGACGACAACCTCAAGGCGCGCGAACTGTTCCGCCGCGAGCTGTTCGGCATCGACGCGCCGCTCGGCCGCGTCGCCGACTATTTCAAGGCCGCAGCGGCCGGTTCCGACGTCGGCCGCCGCCTGCTGCTGCTGCTCGGGCCGCCCTCAGGCGGCAAGAGCACGCTGGCGATCCTGCTCAAGCGCGGCCTCGAGGAGTACAGCCGCACCGAGGAAGGCGCGCTGTACGCCATCGCCGGCTCGCCCCTGCACGAGTCGCCGCTGAACCTGGTGCCGGCGAGCCTGCGCGCCGAGTTCCGCGACAGTTACGGCATCGACGTGCAGGGCGAGCTCAGCCCCTGGGCGCGCGACCGGCTGATCCGCGAGTTCGACGGCGACTACCTGCGCATGCCGGTGGAACGGATCTTCCTCTCCGAAGCCACGCGCGTTGGCGTCGGCACCTATGCGCCGCATGATCCGACCACGGCGGACATCGCCGATCTCGTCGGCTCGGTGGATCTGTCGAAGGTGGCCGAGGTCGGCGATGAGGGCGACCCGCGCGCCTGGTCCTGGTCGGGCGCGGTCTACGCCGCGAGCCGCGGCCTGCTGGAAATGATCGAGATCCTGAAGGTCAAGCGCGAGTTCCTGTACCTGCTGCTGACGCTCACGCAGGAGAAGAACGTCAAGGTGTCGCGCTTCCCGCTGATCCACCTCGACGAGACCATTCTCGCGCACACCAACCTCGCCGAGTTCAACAAGTTCCTGCAGGAGAAGGAGAACGAGGCCCTGCTCGATCGCATGGTCATCGTGCGCGTGCCCTACGCGCTGTCCTACAAGGACGAGGCGCGGATCTACGCCAAGCTGGTCGCCGGTGCGCCGGCGTTCCGCGACGTGCACCTCGACCCGCACGCGCTGTCGCTCGCGGCGGTGTTCGCGATCCTGACGCGGCTCGTGCGGCCCGAGCGCGAGGGCCTGGACCTCTCCAAGAAGCTGCGCATCTACGCCGGCGAGGCCGTCGAGGGCTTCCCGGAGAGCGAGGCCGCGCGGCTGCACACCGAGTCGCCCGACGAGGGGCTCTCCGGCGTCAGCCCGCGCTTCGTGATCAACGCGATCTCCAACGCGATCACGCGCAGCGACACGAAGAGTCTCACCAGCATGGAGCTGCTGCTCGCGCTCAAGGACGCGATCGAGAGCGACGCGCGCATGGACGCGCGCCAGAAGAAGCAGTGGATCGACCACCTCGTCGTGGCCCGCAAGGACTTCTACAACCGCTGGGTCAAGGAGGACGTGCACCGCGCGCTGTTCGCCTCGTTCGAGGGCGAGGCGCAGCAGCTGCTCGAGAAATACCTCGACGAGGTCGAGGCCTCGCTCGATGCGCGCGAGGTCAAGGACCCGATCAC
>JADLDF010000295.1 GCA_020846815.1 Gammaproteobacteria bacterium
CGGCTCGGCGAGGCGCGGCGTCTCGAAGCCGTCGCGGAACCGCAGGCGCAGGATGCCATCGGTGAGGTTCATCGCGAAACCCTGCGGCCAGTCGGCGCTCGGCGGGTGCACGTCGACGAGCTTCACCGTGAAGTCGGTGTCGCGCGCCGAGGTCGAGACCCAGAGCCGCGCGACCACAGGCCCGACGACCTCGACATCCGTGGTGAGCGGCGCGGTCTGGAACACCAGCACGTCGGCGCGCTCCGCGAGCGCGCGCCCCGGTTGGCGTGCGCCATAGAGCCCCGCAGTCTCGCGCTGGTCGAACGCGCCGGCCGTCATCAGCGGTGCGCCCGAGGCGATCGCGCCACCGATGGTCGGCACCGGATCGCGCGGATCGAAGTGCCAGGCACGCTCCGCACGCTGCCGCGGCGTCGCGCGAGCGAGCTGTCCGTCCGGATGCAGGTACCACGACGTACTGCGCGCCTGCGGAGGCGGCCAGGCCGTGCTGCGGATCCAGCGGCCGCCGTGCTGCAGGCGGCCTTCGGCGTCGCTGCGACCCGAGCCGCCGCCCATGACGAACAACGTGACCGGCGCGGCCAGCCAGTCCGGCACGTCGCCACCGCGCAGCTGGCGGTCGAACCAGTCGCGTCGCAGCGTCACGTAGTCGGGCGCGAGCTCGCCGTCGAGCGTCGCGGCCGGCCCGAAATCGACCGCGCCGGCATGCGTGACCGAGCGCTGGCCGTGGGTCCAAGGCCCCATGACCAGCCGCACCGGCCCGCGGCGGCCGGGCGCGAGCCCGGTGTAGTTCTCGATCGCGGTGCGCGCGTAGGGGTCGTACCAGCTCGACAGGTGCACCATCGGCACGTCGGGGAAGCGCTCGTACCAGCCGCGCGCATACAGCTCGGGCCGCTGCCAGAACGGTCCGAAGCACTCGTTGGCCCACTGCTCGGCCACGTAGGCCTCGTACTCCGGCGCGGCGGCCAGCGGCGAGCGGCCGCGGCGCCACGGCTGCACGCGCACGGCGGCGCCGATGTCGACCGCGGCCAGTGCCTTGGCACGCACCGGATCGGCCGCGGTCTCGGGCGCGAGGCGCGCGTGCTTCAGCGCCCAGGTGAGCTGCTTGAGCTCGTAGGCCCCGCCCTGGCGGATGCCGCTGTGGAAGGCGCTGGAGAACCCGCCGGAGTCGACGAACATCGCTGCGAGCCCCCGCGGCGCGGCCGCGGCCAGCGCCGTCTGTACATGCGCGCTGTAAGACAGGCCGAGGGTCGCGACGCGGCCGTCGCACCAGGACTGGGTGCGGATCCACTCGAGCGTGTCGAGGCCGTCGGCCTGTTCGTGCAGGTACTTGGTGAACTCGCCCTCGGAATCGAAGCGGCCGCGGCAGTCCTGCAGCACGTAGGCGAAGCCGGCGCGCACGAACTGCGCGGCGATCGCGGGCTTGGGCTGCGGCAGCGGGTCGGCGCGGCTGCGGTCGGCGTGATTGGTGCCGCGCCGGTCATAGGGCGTGCGCTCGAGCAACGCCACCCAGGGGCCGCTGCCCGCGGCAGGCAGGTAGACGTCGGTCGCGAGATGCACGCCGTCGCGCATCGGCAGGCGCACGGTGAAGCGCCGCAAGCCGTCGGCGCAGTATTCGACGTCGCCCTGCTGTCCCGGGCCGGCAGCGATACGGACGCTCACGGCGCCCCCAGCACATCGGTCGTCGGCGCGCCCGGGCCGACCGGCAGGCCGAGCCCGGTCCAGGCCGCGACCAGCAGCAGGCCGGCCACACCGAAAGCGAGGCTGAAAGGCAGCATCATCGCAATCAGCGAGCCGACGCCGAAGTCCTTGACCCAGCGCTGACAGAACGCCAGCACCAGCACGAAGTTCGTCGCCACCGGCGTCACGATGTTCAGATAAGAGTCACCCACGCGGAACGCCGCCGTGGTCAGCTCGGGCGAGACGCCGAGCAGCATCAGCATCGGCACCACGACGGGTGCCATCGCGCTCCATTTCGCCGAGGCCGAACCGATCAGTAGATCGAACAGCGAGGCGACCAGCAGCAGCGCGACCAGCAGCCCGGCACGCGGCAGCGCCAGCGAGCCGATCCAGGCCGCGCCCTGGATCGCCAGTATCGGCCCGAGGTTCGACCAGGCGAACATCGCGATGAAGTGCGCGGCGAAAAACGCGACCACCAGGAACGGCGCCAGGTCGCGCAGTCCGTCGACCATCATGCGCACGACGTCGCGATGCGAGCGGATGCTGCCGGTGGCGCGACCATAGGCCCAGCCGCTCGCCAAGAACAGCAGCAGGAAACCGGCGATCAGCGCGCGGTAGAACGGCGCGCTGCGCGCCGGGCCCGTCGCGGCTGTATCGATCAGCGGCGTGTAGCCCGGCCAGGCGAGCAGCGCGACGAACAGCGCGACGACCACGAGAGCCGCGATTGCAGCATGGCGCAGGCCACGGCGCTGCGCCGACGTCGGATCGGACGCAACGGTCGTCGTGGCCGTTGCCGCCGCTGCCTTGGTCGCCGTTCCCGTCACAGTCTTCGCCGTCGGCGAGGTCACGGCCGCGAGCGCATCGCCGTCGGGCTGCAGCTTCCTCAGCCGCGGCTCGACGACGCGCTCGGCGACCGGCCAGGCGACCGCGAGCAGCAGCAGGCCGAGCGCCGCGGTGAACCACCAGTTGCCGAGCGGATTCAAACCACTATCCGGCGCGATCAGCCGCGCCGCGCCCTGGGTGATGCCGAGCATCAGCGCGTCGAACTGGCCGGGCAGCAGGTTGGCGGCGAACGCGCCCGAAATCCCCGCATAGGCCACGGCGATGCCGGCGAGCGGATGGCGCCCCGCCTCGTACCAGACGATCGCCGCCAGCGGGATCAGCACGACATAGGCCGCGTCGGCGGCATGATGCGAGGCCAGCGCAACCAGGAAGGTCGCCGGTGCGAGCAGCGCCCGCGGCGCGCCGCGGACCGCGCGCCCGAGCAGCGTGCCGAGCAGGCCGGAGCGCTCGGCGACCGCCGCGCCGAGCATGACCACGGCGATCAGGCCGAGCGGCGGGAAGCCGACGAAGGTCGCGGGCATCTCGACCAGCAGCCGCTGCACGTTGCGCTCGGACAGCAGGCTCTGCGCGACCAGCACCTCGCCGGTCAGCGGATGGGTCGCGCCCACGCCGGTCGCGGCCGCCAGCACCGAGATCAGCACCAGGGCCACGATCAGCCAGAGGAAGATCACGACCGGATCCGGCAACGCGTTGCCGAGGCGCTCGATGCGATCGAGCGCACCGCCGCGGCGTGCGGCGGCGCCGGCCGGTCCTGCCGTCATCCGCCCTGCTTCCTCATCAGAACTGGCCCATCAGAACCTGGCCCATCAGAACCTGGCCCCGAAGGTCGCGTACAGGTAGCGGCCGCGGATGTCGTAGGTGTAGATGTCGAAGTTGATCGGGTTGTTGGCCGCGGAAGCCGGCGGCTGCTTGTCGAACAGGTTGTCGACGCCGAGCGCCACGCGGTACTTCGCATCGGCGAAGGACATCGCGAGCTGCAGGTCGTGGTAGATCACCGAGCCGATCTCGCCGCCGTTGATCGCGTTGTTCGGCACATCGTAGCTCCCACCGATGTAGCGCGCCTTCCAGTTCGCGTCCAGCGCGCCGCGACCATAGCGCAGGCCCGCCTGCGCCTTCCAGCGCGGAAACGTCGAGCGCGGCTGGTCCGACTTGCCGGCGCGCTCGTCGACGAGCAACGAGCCGTCGGGCCGCACGGTGCTGGTGCGGAAGGTGTCGAGATAGCTGGCGTCGATCGAGGGCTCGAAGCGGCCGGCGCCGGTATCGAAGACCCAGCGCGCACTGGTGTCGAAGCCGCTGACGCGGATGCTCGCGAGGTTGACCACGGCCTGGCGCAGTGCCAGCACCTCGCCGCTCGCGGCGCGGGTCACGAGGTCGCAGAACACCTGGCGGTTGGCGCAGGCTTGCAGGATCTGCTGCGGCGTCTGCGCGGCGATCGCATCCTCGACGTCGATGCGGAACCAGTCGAACGTGAACGACGCGCCGGGAGCCGAGCCGGGCGTGAGCGCGAGGCCGAGCGAATAGGTGTCGGCCGTCTCGGGCTCGAGGTTCGGGTTGCCGGCGACGATGCCGTTGATCGTGCCGCCGCCGAACTGGTTCTGGTTGTAGGTGCTCGGCACGCCCGCGCAGCCCGGGCGGCCCGCGCCGCCGCCGTTGCAGGGATCGACGGCCTGGAAGTTGGTGTTGCGCGTACCCTGGTAGAGCTCGAGGATCGACGGGGCGCGGAAGCCCTGCGAGTACGTGCCGCGCAGCAGCACCGGCTCGAAGGGCCGCCACGCCAGGCCGAACTTGGCCGTGGTCTCGCCGCCGACCGTGGAGTAATCCGAGTAGCGCACGGCCGCATCGACGTCGAGGCTGCGGGCGAGCGGCTTGTCGGCCAGCAGCGGCACGTTGACCTCGGCGTACAGCTCGTTCAGGTCGTAGGAGCCGCGGGTCGGGTCGCGGGACTGCGCAGTCGTGGGGGCCTGGCGCACGCCTGCGACCGCGGGCAGCACGCTGGAGAGCGTCGCGGCGAACGCGTCCGGGCTGTCGACCGCCTCTTCCTTGCGGTACTCGTAGCCGACCGCGAAGGCCACCGGGCCCGCCGGCAGGGTGAACAATTCGCGCGAGGCGTTCAACGCGAAGTCGGTCTGCGTCGCCTCCTGTTCGTCGTAGCCGTTGTAGCGGATGTAGTCGGCCATCTGCGGCGTGATCGTGCCGAAGATGTTCAGCGGCGTGCAGCCGGCCGCGGCCGCGCAGGCCGCCGGCGACAGCAGCGCCCGGTAGATGTTCTCGAGATTCATCTGGTTGACCGCGAGGAACTCGGCCTCGTTGCGCGACCAGGACAGGAAGGCGTCCCACCTCCATTCGCCGGCGAGCTCGAGCCGGCCGTCGAAGCCGAGCGCCGCACGCACGGTGTCGATCTTCTGCTGGTTGTCGCGGTTGCCGACCTCGGTTGCGACACGCTGCAGGCGCAGCGCATTGCCGGTCAGCGCCACCGCATTCGCGAGCGGCACGCCGTTGGCGGTGCCGAAAGGATTGAACGCCTGGTCGCGCGAGATCGAGAAGCCGTTCGAGCCGCGCAGGTCGAGCAGCACGGGCGAGAACAGCTGGCTGGACTCGCGGCGGTTGTAGAGCAGCTCGGCGCGCATCTCGAGCGTGTCGCTGAACGCGTAGCCGAAGCGCGCGAATGCGCCGTAGCGCTCGCTGGGCCCGATCGCATAGATGCCCTGGGCCTGGGTGTTGTAGTCGTCGTCTGGCAGGCGCGCGACGCGGAAGCTGTTGTCGGCCAGCGCGCCGGCGCCGATGGTCGTCACCTCCGGCAGGCGCGTGATCGAGTTGGCCGCGTTGGCGGCGAAGTTCGCCGGCGTGCCGAAATAGGCGTTGTTCGCCAGGCCCGGCAGCAGGAACAGGCCGCGCGGCGAGGTCGGCGCCGCGGTCAATGGTGCGAGCGCACGCGTGGTCAGGGCACGCTCATCGGTGCGTACGGGATCGGTGTCGCTGTAGCTCAGCGACAGCAACGTCGAGGCGCGCTCGCCCTGCCACCCCCAGTTCACGAAACCGCTGACGTTCTGATTGTCACCACGGTCCGTCACGCCATAGCGCAGGCTCGCGTCGAAGCCGTCGACGGCCTTCCGGGTCTGGATGTTGACCACGCCGGCGATGGCATCGGCGCCGTAGATCGCCGAAGCGCCGTCCTTCAGCACCTCGATGCGCTCGATGATGCCGAGCGGGATGGTGTTGAGGTCGACGAAGTCACGGAAGCCGCGGCCGCCGACCGCGTTGATCCAGCGATGGCCGTCGACCAGCACCAGCGTGCGATTGCCTGATCCTTCGGCCGAGCCGAGGTAGCGCAGGTTGATCGACGAGACGCCGAACGAAGTGCCCTGCGTGCCGTTAGAGTTGAGGCTGACGCCGACGGCCGGCAGGGCCTGCAGCAGGTCACCGGCGGAAGTCGGTGCCGCGAGCGCGATGTCGTCCGCGGTCAGCGTCGTCAGCGGGCCTACCGAGCTCGCGTCGCGACGCTGGATACGCGAGCCGGTGACGACGATCTCGGCGAGCTCCTCGTCGCTCGCGCCGGCGTCGGCACCGGGCTGTTGAGCGAGCGCGGCGACGGGCATGCTGGCGGCACAGGCCATGGCGAAGGCGGCCATCCGTTTCGATCGACGACTCTCGGAACGCATCGTGTCTTCTCCCCTGGGTCGAGCTGCGAGACCGAGAGCGAGCCTAGCGTTCTGCCCAGAGTATGCAAGATGATGGCATTCAAGCATCCGATCATGCCAAATCCGTATGCCTCCAGCCGAGGGCCTGCCAGATCCGGGCGCGTGTGATTCCCGCTGCTGCGAGCGGCCGACCAGAGATGATTCGGTATCATTTTCCGCAATGAAGCTGCTCTCGCGCCTGTTCCGCAAGCCTCCTGCACCGACCCCGGCGCCCGCTCCGCCGTCGCCGGAACCGGCGACGCCGGCTGCCGCCTCACCGCCACCGCCCCAGGTCGATCCGGACGAGCACGCGCGGTTGCTGCGGGACATCGAGGGCGGTGGTTTGCCGGTGACCGAGCGGATGCGCCTGGCGGCCTGTGGCCCGACGACGCGGATCCGGCAGGCGGCCGCAGCGACCATCACCGACCCCGCGCTCTGGCCGGAGCTGCTGCAACGGCTGCGCGGCCGGGACAAGGCGGCCTACAAGCTGATCCGGCAGCGCAGCGACGCACTGCTCGATGCGCAGCGCCGGGCGGAGCACGTGGCGAGCGAAGCGGCCTCGCTGTGCGCTTCGCTGGAGCGGCATGCCTCGCGCCCCGTCGACTCCGCCTACGCGACCATGCTGGCGGTGCTGGAGTCGCGTTGGCAGGGGCTGCCGGCCGACGGCGGTGCCGGCGCCGACGATGCCGATCTTCGCGCCGTAGCCAACGCCGGCCCCGTCGTCGCTGCCGATGCCAATTCCAGTGCCAGTGCCAGCGCCGGTGCCAGTGCCAGTGTGGGTGTCGGTGCCGGTGCGGAACTGCGCCACCGCGGCGAACAGGCACTAGCGCGTTGCCGCGAGGCCCTCGCGGCGCAGCGGCGCGAACTCGAGCGCCTCGCCGCCGAGCGCGCCGCGGCCGAAGAGCTCGCGCGCTCGCGCGAGGCCGAGCGGCGCGCGCAGCAGGAAATCGCAGAGCAACAGGCCGCCGAGGCTGCGCGGGTGCGCGCGGCGGCGGACCTGGCACGCGACTCCGATGCCGCGGCCGAAGCCCAGGCAGCCGCGGATCGCCGCAAGGCCGAGTCGCAGATGCAGGCCGAGATCGCCAGCCTGATCCGCCTCGCGAGCGCCGCCCTGCAGCGCGGCGACTCGCGCAAGGCGGCGCGCTTCCGGCAGTCGATCGAGGAGCACCTCGCGACAGCACCCGCGCTGCCGCCGCCGCTCGTGCGCAGCCTCGAACAGCTCGATGCCAAGCTGAACGAGTTGCGGCAGTGGAAGGACTACGTCGCCGCGCCCAAGCGCCTCGAGCTGATCGAGGAGATGGAGGCGCTGGTCGGCGTCGACGAGCCGCCCGAGCCGCTCGCCGAGCACATCCGCGCGCTGCGCCAGGAATGGCGCACCCTCAACAAGGGGTTGGTCACGCTGCCCGAGGCCGACGCGGAACGCTTCGAGCAGGCGTATCAGGCGGCCTTCAAGCCCTGCCAGGCACACTTCGCCGCGCAGGCCGCGCAACGCCGCGCACACCTCGAAGCTCGCCAGCGCGTGCTCGAGCGTTTGCTGGCATTCGAGGCCGGGCTCGACGCCGAAGCGCCCGACTACCCGCTGATCGGCCGCGTGCTGCGCGAAGCGCCCCAGGAATGGCGCAGTCACTCCCCCGTCGATCGCGATGTCGCACGCCCCCTGGAGGTGGAGTTCCATCGTGGGCTGGACCGGTTGCGCGCGCGGCTCGACGCCTGGCAGGCGCGCAACGCCGCCGACAAGCAGACGCTGGTGACGAAGGCACGCCAGCTCGCGCAAGTGCCGGACATCGCGCGGGCGATCGACGAGGCCAAGCGCCTGCAGGCCGAGTGGAAGGCGACCGGCCCCGCCCCGCACGCGCAATCGCAGGCACTCTGGGAGGAATTCCGCGCGCTGTGCAACGACGTCTTCGAACGCCGCCAGCAGGCCGTCGCGGCGCAGTCGGCCGCGCTCGGACAGGCCAGAGCCCAAGTCGAAGCCCTGTGCGCGCAGATCGAACAGGCGAGCGGCGAAGCACCGGCCGACCGGTCCGCCGGCGAAGCGCGGCTGCTCGAATGGCGCGAGGCCTTCGACGCCGTCGGCGAGCTGCCGCGGGCCGAGGCGCGCGGCCTGCAGCAGCGCTTCCAGCGAGCCACGGCGCGCTTCGAGGCGCAGCTGGCCGAACTCGAGCAGCGCGACGCCGAGACGGCCGAGTCGCGGCTGCTCGCGGCGATCCGGCAGCTGCGTGCCTACCAGCGATCCGTGCTCGAGGGCGCGGCCGCGGCCGAGCGCGATGCGCGGCGCAGCTCCGCCGAGGACTCGATCTGCGGCCTGCAGCGCTCGCCCGGCAAGGGCGTGCTGCAGGCGCTGCGTCAGGGGCTGGCGCGCGCGGATGCGCTGGACTTTGCAGCAGCCAACGCCGACGACGCGGGCCGCGAGCGCGAGCTGCGCCGACTGTGTGTGCGCGCCGAGATCTTCGGCGGTGGCGCGACCCCGGCGGCGGATGCCGCGCTGCGCCGCGAGCAGGAGCTGCAACTGCTGCGCCAGGGCCTCGGCCAGGCGCGACGGCTGGACGATCCTGACCGCGACGCGATGCGGCTCGAGTGGCTCGACGTCGTCGCCGTCGAGCCCGCGCTCCACGACGAGCTGGAGCAACGCTTCCTGCGCAGCCTGGGACGCCGTCGCTGAGACTTGGGTGGCGAGGACGGCCTAACGCCGGCAGGGGCGCGGCCAGGAGCGCCGCCGTGCGAACAGGCCTAGCGCGTGCGCTGCAGCTCGATGAGCTCGTAGCGCGTGTCGATCATCGACCAGCGCATCAGCACGAACAGCGCCAGCGGGCCGTGCACCCACATGTCCGCGGGCGGCCAGGCGGGATTCCAGCGCAGCGCATAGCGATGGGTATCGAAGCGCCCTGCCGGAACCTCGACACTCTCTTCGCCGACGTAGGCGACGTCGATGTGCGTGGGCATCGCCAGCAGCCCGAGCTCGCCGTTGGGCGAGTGCGAGTTCGTGATGCCGTGGATCATGCGGAACTCACCGGGCGCGTCGGTGCCGCGCAGCGGCGCGACCAGCGCGTCGCCGACCAGCGGATGCAGGCCGAGGTAGGGCAACATGCCCGGCACCGGCTTGTGCTGCGAGACGCGGCCGTGGTCGCGCGTCATGCCCTCGCAGTCGACGCCGCCGGGACCGACCAGGAACAGCGACGAGCCGCTGACCGCGCCGCCCTGCACGATCCGCACGAAGCCGTCGAGCGGCCGCGAGTGCGCGTCGAGCGCCATCGTGACGTCGCGGCTGATGCCGACCTCGTCCATCTCGCAGAACGCGCGCAGCGTGCGCCCGCCCCCGCCGACGAACGGCACGGATTCGAACCACTCGCGGCCGATCTCGCCCTGCGGACCGACGTAGCTGATCCGCCCGGCGTAGAACCCGTGCGTGGTCAACGCCCCGAGGCGTCGCGATTCGCCTCGGCGACTTCGGCGAGCAGATAGAACTTGAAGTCGGTGCGGCCGGCGGGGCCGCGCTCCGGCGGCAGAGGATGGGCGGCGAACCAGGCGCGGTAGGCCTCCCAGGCCGCCATGTCGCGAAAGTGCAACTCCGCGATTCGGTACAGGCGCAGGCTCTGCGGCAGCTGCATCGTGCCGCCGCTCGCGCTCTCGACCGGCCGCAGCACCGTGTTGTAGACGATCTTGTCGAGATGCGGATTTGCGAGGAGATCGGGCGTGTGGACATCCCACAGCCAGCGCTCGTACTCCTCCGGCGTGACGCCATCGACGAGCGTGTAGCCCACCAGCGCCTTGATCATAGCGTGTGCTCCGGTTTCCAAGTGAACGACGCAGCGCCCTCGCCGAAACCCTCCACGCGCACCTGCAGCGGCCGGATCTTCACGCCGACGAGCTCGGCGAGGACGTTCTCGCGGCTGCGCAGCGGCGCCTTGGTCCAGCCGCGCGCACGGTGCAGCGCGGTCTGGCGCTCGAAGACCTCGACCAGCGTGTCGTCGTCGAGGAACTCGGCGTCGCCGCGGACGAACACGGCGCGCGGAACCGCCAGGTTCAGGTCGTAGACGTGCGGATGGTCGTTGCGCGAATCCGGCGCCGGCGGACCGACCCAGACGACCTCGGTGCGCGGATTGCGCTGCCACTGCCCGACACGCTTGTGCACCTTGCGCTGCACCATCCAGATCGTGAACGCATCGTCGATGGGCGCGGCCATGGTGCGCCCGACCGGATAGCCGGCCTTGTTGATGGTGTAGACCTGGGCGAAGCCGGCCTCCTCGCGCAGCCAGGCGAGCACGCGCCGCTGCAGGTCCACGAGCGGCGGCTGCGGCACCGGGGCGCGCTGGTTCGCGAGGGAGATGTATTCGGCCATGGACGCCGATGATAGCGCGTCTGCGGCGCGGCGGCTGCAGGTGCCGGGCGTCGTGGGGACGCAATCCGCAACTGGCGCGCCCGCAGCGTGGCGCAGCGCGCGGCGCCCGTGGGTGGCACAGCCGCCGCAAGCTGCGAGACGACTTACTTGCCGGCGCCGAAGCGGTAGCGGAAGTCCACGCCGAAGCTGCGCACCGAGGGCTCGACCTGCACGCCGCTGTAGAACGCCTTTTCGTAGGCGCCCGAGTAATACTCCTCGTCGAGCAGGTTCTCGGCGTAGACGTTGACGCTCCAGCGCTCGTTGCCGAGGCCGGCGCGCAGGTTCACGACGTCGTACGACGGCGAGATGAACGGGAAAGCCGCGTAGCGCAATGCGAAGGTGCTCGAGAGCTGGTCGCTGCGGTGCGTCCATTCGGCGCGCACGAAGCCCTCGTTGCCGAACAGCTCGCGGGTGTACTCCGCGTTCGCGCCGAGCGTCCATTCCGGCGCATTGATCAGTGGCTTGCCGCTGGCGTCGATGACCGTGCCGTCGATCAGCGCGTTGGTGTATCGGCCGTACTTCGCGTCGAGGTAGCCGACCTGGCCGCCGACGCGGAAGCTGTCGGCCAGGATCGCCTGGACGCTGAACTCGACGCCCTTGCTGGTGGCCGAGGTCGCATTGTCGACGCCGGTGACCGCGCGCAGCAGCTGCGTGACCGGATCGATGAACTGGAAGCGGATGAACTGCTGCACGTCCTTCCAGTCCATGTAGAACGCCGACAGATCGAGGCGCACGCGCCGATCGAGCAGCTCCGCCTTCCAGCCAAGCTCATAGTTCCACAGTTCCTCGGGATCGTACTGGTTGCGCAGCTGCGGCGTACCCGTGGTCTGCGTGCCGCCCGACTTGAAGCCCTTGGAAGCGGTCGCGTAGATGAGGCTGTCGTCGGTCGGCTCGAAGCTGACGGTGACGCGCGGCGAGAAGTCGCTGAACTCGGTGCGCCGGTCGTTGGTGCCCGTGATCACCGTGTTCGAGCGCGTCTGGCCGAGGGCGCGCACTTCCTCGTGCGAGTAGCGGCCGCCGAGTACGAGCGTCCAGAGATCGGAGATGTTCCAGGTCGCCTGGCCGAACAGCGCCCAGTACTGCGAGGTGGTATCGGAATCCGAGCCCGTGACCTCGAAGCCGTTCGGCCGCCCGAGCGGGCTCTGCGCACCGTGGTAGGTGGACTGGTCCTGCAGGCCCGAGTCCTCACCCGAGATGGCGCCGATGCTCCACTCGATGGCCCGCTCGCCGCGCGAGGCGAGGCGTAGCTCGAGGCTCTGCGACTCGCGCTCGATCAGCAGGTCCTCGTAGAAGGCGTCGATGCTGCCGCCGTCGACGTCGCCATAGTTGTAGAGGCTCGAGTCGAGCACGCCGGCGACTGCGGTCAGCGTCATCGCGTCGAAGTCGTACTGGAGGCGCGTGCTGAAATAGTCGAAGTCCGAACCAACTTCCTGCGGGCGGTTGAAGTTCACGCGGTCGCGGTTGGCCGGATAGAACCCGACGCCATCCTCGCTCGCCACGTTGCCAGCGCGGTTCTGGTAGTAGACCGCGCGCCAGGTCGCTGTCAGGAAGCCGGTCGGCACGCCGACGCGCATGCCTTCCACACCCTTGGTGTAGCTGTAGTTCAGGTCCCAGGTCAGGCGCTCGTTCGGGGTATAGCGCGCAGTGATGCGCGCGGTATCGAACTCGCCGTCATTGCCGCCGCCCACTGGGTTGATGTTCTCGATCCAACCGTCGGTCTCGCGCTTCTGGCCGACCGCGCGGATCGCGAGCGTGTCGGTGACCAGCGGCACGTTGAAGATCAGATGGGCCTCACGCGTGTCGTGGCTGCCGTAGCCGAGACCGACCTCGCCGAACCATTCGTGGTCGGGCTTGCGCGTGATCACGTTGAGCGCGCCGCCTACGGCGTTGCGGCCGAAGTACGTGCCCTGCGGACCGCGCAGCACCTCGATGCGCTCGAGGTCGAGGATCTCGGGATTGCTGGTGCCGACCGCGACGTTGAACTCGTCGATGTAGAACGCATAGGTCGAGGAGCGCACGTCGACGAACGGGTTCAGCTGGTTGGAGATGCCGCGCAGGCTGATCTCCTTGCGGTCGCGCGAGCCGAGCGAGACGAAGCTGACGTTCGGCACCTGCGCCAGCACGTCCTCGACGCTCTCGACGTTCTGCCGTTCGATCGCCTCGGCGCCGACGGCGCTGATCGCGATCGGCACGTCCATGACCGACTCGGCCTTGCGCTGCGCGGTGACGATGACCTCTTCGAGACCGCCCGCGTCACCGCCGTCCTGCGCGAGCACGGCTGCGGCCGGCAGCGTCGCGGCCAAGCCGGCGACGAGCGCGACGCCTGCGAGCGTCGGGCGCGGACGCAGGCGCGCGGCGCCGGGGGAGGAATGAGTTCGACGGCTCGTCGTCATGATCGGCTCCTTCGCAGGGGCCGCGCGCGGGCGCGGCCGCCTCGTTCGTCCCGGTCAGGTCGGGATGGGATGGGATGGGATGGGGAAACGGGCTCGTCGCGCCGGCCGGGCACGGCCCGGGGCGCAGCGACATCAGGTCACTGTGTCCAGCACTCCGGATCGAGCGGCCCCTTGGCCGGATCCAGCGGCGAGCGCACCAGCACGATGGTCGAGATCCTGCCGCCGCGCAGCTCGGCATGGCCGGCGGCCAGTGAACAGGCCACCTGGCCGTCGCGGCGGCTGCGGATCACGTGGTAGGTGTAGATGCGGTTGCCGCTGCGGAACACGCGCTTGAACGGCACGACGATCTCGACTTCGCCGCCGCCCGCCTGGATCTTCTGGAAGTGCCGCGCCCAGCCATCGAGGCCGCGGATCACTTCCCTGCCTTCGAGGTGGAGCGTCGCGTCGGGCGTGAACCAGCGGCCGAAGGCTTCGGCGGTGTAGCCGCCCGGCTGCTTGAACGTCTGGTTCCACCAGACGAAAAAGCGCGACAGCAGGTCGCCCGAGGGTTCGGGCGCGGCGCTCGCTGTTGCCAGCGTGGCGGCGGCGCACAGGCAAAGGACGGCCAGGGCACGGCCGCGCGACGGTCTGATCATCGATCTACTCCCCGGGGCGAGACGGGCAACGCGGTCACTCGCGGCTGCCGGCTCGACGCGGCAGTGTCCAGCACGCCGACCGAGCGTGCAATGCCCAAGTGTCCCGGCGGGCGTGGTTTTTTCGCCGCAGACCGAAGCGCGAGCCGTCGACGTGGTTCGGACCGCAATGCGAGCCACCGGCGTGAGTGGTGCGCAGCGACCCGCCGGCGCCTCGTGGACCCCGCGCAACGGGACCTATACTCTTGGCGGCGCCGGCGAGGCGGCGCGACGGCGCCCGCGGGTCGTGCCGGCGCTCGAGGCCCGCCTCGGGCCGCATGCCCGACCGGCTTTCGACCCCTTGCGGAGAGAACAAGAATGACGAATCCCTGCGGCACGCGCCGCGCACATCGCGGCCGGACGCTGTCCGCCACCCTGACCCTGCTGCTCATCCCGCTCACTGCAGTCCCGGCCGCCGCGGCACAGGACAGCGGCGCAGCCGTGCGCGTGATCACCGGCGCGAACGTCGCCAATCTCGAAGGCGGAGCGCCGCTGCGCAACGCCGTCGTCGTGATCACCGGCGAGCGCATCACCACGATCGGCCCGGCCGGCCAGGTGCAGGTGCCCGCGGGTGCCACCGAAGTGAAGCTCACCGGCAAGTGGCTCGCGCCCGGCCTCATGAACATGCACACCCACTTCGGCCTGCAGCTGCCGGGCGCGGCGATGCTCGAGACCCAGAACGAGACCGAGGGGGAGCTCGCGCTGCGCATGGCGGTCAACGCCCGCAAATCGCTGCTGTCCGGCACGACCACGGTACGCACGCCGGGCGAGCAGAAGGACGCGATCTTCGGCCTCAAGCGCGCCATCGACAAGGGCGAATACCCGGGCCCGCGGATCTTCCCCGCCGGCCGCGCGATCGTGCCGACCGGCGGCCACAGCTCGACGCCGCTGCTAGACGGCATCGACGGCGAGGACGAGGTGCGCCACGAGGCGCGCCGCCAGATCCTGCTCGGCGCGAAGTGGATCAAGATCACGATCTCGCGCGGCATCGCCAGCACCGGCGACATCGCGGCGGCCGACATGACGATCCCGGAAATGCGCGCCGCCACCGACATCGCGCACCGGCAGGGCGTCAAGGTCGCTGCGCACACCGGCTCGCCGCAGGCGACGCTCGATGCGCTTGAAGCCGGCGTCGACAGCTTCGAGCACGGGTACTTCCTGAACGACGAGGTGTTCCGCAAGATCAAGGCCGCTGGCGCCTGGTACGTGCCGACGATCGTCGTCAGCCAGGAAGGCGCGATGGAGTTCTTCCGCAAGATCGGCTCGACGCCGTTCTATCTCGCGCGCGTGAAGATGGTCGGCAAGTCGCACTGGGCCGCGCTGCAGTCGGCGATCCGCAACGGCGTGAACATCGCCATGGGCAGCGACCAGTTCCCCTGGGAGCCGAACCAGGGCACCGTCGCCTCGATCCGCGAGATCGAGCTCTATCAGGAGGCGGGCATGACGGCGCTGCAGGCGCTGCGCACCGCCACGGTCAACACCGCGCGCATGCTCGGCGCCGAGGCCGATCTCGGCCTGATCGCACCCGGCAAGTATGCCGACATCATCGCGCTCGATGCCGATCCCACGCAGGACACGCGCGCGCTGCGCACGCTGTCCTTCGTCATGAAGGGCGGCGAGGTCGTGCGCCACGACGCCGATCCCGCAGCGATCACCCATACCGGCATCTACTGAGCGCATGGCCGGTCCTCGTCCGCCGGCAGCGCAGCCGCGCCGTCGGCACCGCTGGCTGCTGCTGCTGCCGTTCGCCTGGCAGGTGGCGCTGGTGCCGCTGGTCGACGACGTCGCGCTGCGACCGTTCTCGCTGCCCTTCCCGATGGTCTGGCAGATGGCGGGCATCGTCTTCACGA
>JADLDF010000296.1 GCA_020846815.1 Gammaproteobacteria bacterium
CCAGCCGGCCCGGCGGCCGGCCCCTCCTGCCCGCCGCGGCGGGCCTCGTTACAGGGCCCTGCAGATGACCGATTTGCCCAAGCTCGAAGACTTCGACCCCGCCGAGACCCAGGAGTGGCTCGAGTCGATCGATTCCGTGCTGAAGACCCACGGTCCGGAGCGCGCGCATTTCCTGCTCGATCGGCTCATCGACTACACTCGCCGTTCGGGCGCCTACCTGCCGTTCCGGCCGAACACCGCCTACGTGAACACCATCTCGGTGGGCCAGCAGCGCGAGTATCCGGGCAACCGCGAGTTCGAACGCCGCATCGAGGCCTACATCCGCTGGAATGCCATGGCGATGGTGGTGCACGCCAATCGCAAGTCGTCGGAGTACGGCGGCCACATCGCCACCTATGCCTCGGCCGCAACGCTCTACGAAGTGGGTTTCAACCACTTCTGGCGTGCGCCCTCCGACAAGCACCCCGGCGACATGATCTACGTGCAGGGCCATGCCTCACCCGGCATCTATGCGCGCGCCTTCCTCGAGGGCCGGCTCACCGAAGAGCAGCTGCGCCACTTCCGCCAGGAAGTCGCCGGCCATGGTCTCTCGTCCTACCCGCATCCCTGGCTGATGCCGGATTTCTGGCAGTTCCCCACGGTCTCGATGGGCCTCGGGCCGATGCAGGCGATCTTCCAGGCGCGATTCCAGCGCTACATGGAGCATCGCGGTCTCGTGAAGCCGTCGGACCGCAAGATCTGGGCCTTCCTCGGCGACGGCGAGATGGACGAGCCGGAGTCCATGGGCGCGCTGACCATGCCGGTGCGCGAGAAGCTCGACAACCTGGTGTTCGTCATCAACTGCAACCTGCAGCGTCTCGACGGCCCGGTGCGCGGCAACGGCAAGATCATCCAGGAGCTCGAGGCCGCATTCCTCGGCGCCGGCTGGAACGTCATCAAGGTGCTCTGGGGCGGCCGCTGGGACCCGCTGCTCGCGAAGGACAGCCGCGGTCTGCTGCGTCGCACGATGGAAGAGTGCGTCGACGGCGAATACCAAAATTTCAAGGCCAAGGGCGGCGCGTACACGCGCGAGCACTTCTTCGGCAAGTATCCCGAGCTGAAGGCCATGGTCGCGAATATGTCCGACGACGAGATCTGGGGCCTGAACCGCGGCGGCCACGATGCGCGCAAGGTGTTCGCGGCCTACTGGGCCGCGAGCCAGCACCGCGGTCAGCCCACGGTGATCCTCGCCAAGACGGTCAAGGGCTTCGGCATGGGCAAGGCGGGCGAGGGCCAGATGATCACGCACCAGCAGAAGAAGCTCTCCGACGAGGACCTGGTCGCATTCCGCGATCGCTTCAACATTCCGGTCTCCGACGAGGAGATCTCGCGGCTGCCGTTCAAGCGGCCCGACGACGACAGCCCTGAGCTCAACTACATGCGCGAGCGGCGCAAGCAGCTCGGCGGCTTCCTGCCGATACGCCGCAACGTCGCGCCGTCGCTGGTCGTGCCGGCGCTCGAGGCTTTCCAGGGCCTGCTCGACGGCACCGACGGCCGCGAGATCTCGACCACGATGGCGTTCGTGCGCATTCTCACGACGCTGCTCAAGGACAAGAACATCGGTCGCAACATCGTGCCGATCGTTCCGGACGAGGCCCGCACCTTCGGCATGGAAGGCCTGTTCCGCCAGGTCGGCATCTACAACCCCGCAGGCCAGCAGTACACCCCGGTCGACAAGGACCAGGTCATGTACTACAAGGAGGACAAGGCCGGCCAGATCCTGCAGGAAGGCATCAACGAGCCCGGCGGCATGGCGAGCTGGATCGCCGCGGCGACGTCGTATTCGACGAACGACCGCATCATGATCCCCTTCTACATCTACTACTCGATGTTCGGGTTCCAGCGCGTCGGCGACCTGGCGTGGGCGGCCGGCGACATGCAGGCGCGCGGCTTCCTGCTGGGGGGCACTGCGGGGCGCACGACGCTCAACGGCGAGGGCCTTCAGCACGAGGACGGGCACAGCCACATCCTGTCGTCGACGATCCCGAACTGCGTCTCGTACGACCCGGCCTTCGCGCACGAGGTGGCGGTCATCATCCACCACGGCTTGAAGCGCATGGTGCAGGAGCAGGAGAACGTCTATTTCTACCTGACCGTGATGAACGAGAACTACGCTCATCCGGGGCTGCGCAAGGGCGACGAGGAGGGCATCGTCAAGGGGGGCTACCTGCTGCGTGCAGGACCGAAGAAAGCCGAGCACCGCGTGCAGCTGCTGGGCTCGGGCACGATCCTGCGCGAGGTCATCGCCGCAGCGGACCTGCTCGAGCAAGACTGGGGCGTTGCCGGCGACGTCTGGAGCATCACGAGCTTCACCGAACTGCGCCGTGACTGCCTCGACTGCGAGCGCTGGAACCTGCTTCACCCCGCCGACAAGCCGAAGCAGCCTTACGTCGCGAAGCTGTTCGAGAAGACGCAAGGGCCGCTGGTCGCGTCGACCGACTACATGAAGCTGTTCGCCGAGCAGATCCGGCCGTTCCTGCCCA
>JADLDF010000297.1 GCA_020846815.1 Gammaproteobacteria bacterium
GAGGCGCTGCAGGTCGCGGAGTCGCGTCGCGGGATCTGGGCCAGCCTGCTGGGCGACGTCGAGACCGCGCACGAGTCCGCGCTGGCCGAGGCACAGGCCGGCGTCGCGGCCGAGCGCGAGCGCGCGCTGTCCGCGGAGACCGCACTCGAATCGCTGCGGGGTCGGCAGGGCGAGGTCGAGGCGGCGCTCGAGTCCATGCGGCGCCAGCGGCAGGACGTCGATACCGAAATCGAAGCGCTGCGACGCCAGCGGGCCGAGACCGAAGCGGCGCTGCGTGCCGAAATCGATGCCGCGGCCGATCGTGCGCGCGAGGCCGAGGCTGCGTTGCGTGCCGAGGCCGAGGCTACAGCCGGCCGTGTGCGCGAGGCCGAGGCTGCGTTGCGTGCCGAGGCCGAGGCTGCAGCCGGCCGTGTGCGCGAGGCCGAGGCTGAGTTGCGCGCCGAGGCCGAGGCTGCGGCCGGCCGTGCGCGCGAGGTCGAGGCGGCGCTGCGCGCCGAGCTCGCCGGGCAGCGCGAGGAACGCGAGTCGCTGGCGGCGAAGAACGCCGCGCTCGCCGCGGAGCTGGACCGTGCCACGGCGCTCGCCGCCGACGCGGCGGCCGCACCGGCCGACGAGCTGCGGACGCTGCAGGCGGAGCTGCGCCGCGGCGCCGAGCGGGTCGCCGAGCTCGAGTCGGACCTGCGTGCCGCCGAGGACCAGATCCACCGTCTCGAGGGCGAGCTGCGCCTGAAGAGCGCGCGGCTCGAGGAGCTGACGCGCGGCGGTTGGGGCGGCGGAGCCGCGGAGGCCGCGCCGGTCGCGCGGCGGCGCGACGAGGTCGCGGCGCGTGGCCGGATCGATGCCGGTGCGGTGGGCGAACCGCTGCATGCGGCCGACTCGGCGTTTTCCGGCGCGGCCGCCAGCGCCGACGGCATCACGCGCTACTTCGTGATGATGGACGGC
The DNA here is from genome assembly GCA_020846815.1 of Gammaproteobacteria bacterium. The sequence goes on from JADLDF010000297.1 coordinate 943, forward strand.
GACACCGAGATCGTGCACGTGCTCGGGCGGCGCACGACCATCGGCCGCGGCCTGGACAACGACGTGCGGATCGACACCAAGTTCGTCAGCCGCCATCACGCCGTCGTGCTCGCCGGCCCGAACCAGACCGTGGTCGAGGATCTGCGCAGCACCAATGGCGTGCTGGTCAACGGCCGGCGCGTGACCCGATCGGTGCTGCGCGACGGCGACCTGATCCACGTCGGCAAGACCCAGTTCCGCTTCGTGCAGCGCAGCCGCGAGCGCTGAGCGCCCGGCCGGCGCCGGCGATTTGGGCCGGCGGGCCGTGCTCCGTTATGCTCCGTCCATGGCAGATCCCGACAGCCGTTCCGCCCATCCCGCGCCGCCCGCCCCGGCCCCCGAGCCGGCGTTCTTCGACGACCCGGCCATCGACAACCTCATCGCCGTGACGCTGGAACTCGGCGCCGAGCTGTGGGCGCAGCGCGAGCGGACACGCGTGATCGAGGCCCTGCTCGCGCACAAGGGTGTCGTGACGCCCGAGCTGATCGAGCAGTACCAGCCGTCCGAGGCCGAGGCGGCCAGATCCCGTGCCGAGCGCGACGCCTTCGTCAGCCGTGTCTACGGCGCATTCGCGCGCGCGACCGTCAAGGCCACACCCGACGGCTGAGCGCACGATCCGCGCGCCGCATTCCGGCCGCGCGGTCACCTGCAGCGCGACACCTTCCCTCCGGACCTCCAGGCGATCATGAGCGAATACATCGAGCGGATCCTGCGGGCGCGTGTCTACGACGTCGCGATCGAGTCGCCGCTCGATGCCGCGCCGCGTCTCTCGCGCCGCCTCGGCAACACCGTGCTGCTGAAGCGCGAGGATCTGCAGCCGGTCTTTTCGTTCAAGCTGCGCGGCGCCTACAACAAGATCGCGAGCCTGTCGGAGTCGGTCGCGCAGCGCGGCGTGATCTGCGCCTCCGCCGGCAACCATGCGCAGGGCGTCGCGCTCGCGGCGCGCCGCCGCGGCATCCCGGCGGTGATCGTGATGCCGCAGACCACGCCGGCGATCAAGGTGCAGGCGGTGATCGACCTCGGTGGCGAGGTGGTGCTGCACGGCGACGACTACGACACGGCCTACGAGCGCTCGGTGGTCATCGCGCGCGAGCGCAGCCTGGTGTTCGTGCATCCTTTCGACGATCCGGACGTGATCGCCGGCCAGGGCACGATCGGCATGGAAATCGCGCGCCAGACCGGCGGCCAGCTCGATGCGGTGTTCGTGCCGGTCGGCGGCGGCGGGTTGATTGCCGGTATCGCGGTCTATCTCAAGTATCTCTATCCGCGCGTGCGCATCGTCGGCGTCAACGCCGCCGACTCGACCGCGATGACCGACTCGCTGCGCGAGGGCAAGCTCGTCACACTCGACAAGGTCGGAATTTTCGCCGACGGTTGTGCCGTGCGCCGCGTCGGCGAGGAAACCTTCCGCCTCGCGCGTGCACACGTCGACGAGATGCTCACGGTCGATACCGACGAGATCTGTGCCGGCGTGCAGGACATCTTCGAGGACACGCGCTCGATCGTCGAGCCGGCCGGCGCGCTCGCGGTCGCGGCCATCAAGAAATACGTGGCGCGCGAGCAGCTGCGCGAGCGACGGCTGGTGGCGATCAACTGCGGCGCCAACCTCAACTTCGACCGCCTGCGCCACATCGCCGAGCGCGCCGAGATCGGCGCGCAGCGCGAAGCGCTGCTCGCGGTCGAGATCCCGGAGCAGCCGGGCAGCTTCCTGCGCTTCTGCGGCGTGCTCGGCCGGCGCAGCGTCACCGAGTTCAACTACCGCTACGAGAGCGCGCACGCGGCCACGGTGTTCGTCGGCTTCGGCCTCTCGGGCGGCCGCACCGAGCGCGACCAGGTCATCGCCGAGCTGCGCGCCGCCGGCTACACGGTCACCGACATGACCGACAACGAGATGGCCAAGCTGCACGTGCGCTACATGGTCGGCGGCCACGCGCGCGGCCTCGCGCA
>JADLDF010000298.1 GCA_020846815.1 Gammaproteobacteria bacterium
ATGCCGTTGAGGCGCGCGACCTCGCGGCTCTTGCCGACGAACAGCATGCGCCGGCCGAGCGGCGTGTACTCGAACACGTACCAGAGCAGCAGCGCGACCAGCACTGCGACGTAGAACGCATAGGAGATCCCGAACAGCTGGCGGATGATGATCCAGTCGACGAAGGTCGCATCGAGACCGCTGATCGTCGAGGAATCGCTGAACCACTGCACGAAGCCCGTGACCAGCGAGGCCGTGCCGAGCGTGACCACGAGCGACGGGATGCGCACGTAGACGATGAAGAACGCATTGACCGCGCCGACCAGTACACCGGCGGCCAGCGCCACGGCCAGCGCGAGACCGATCGACTGCTGCTGCACCACGTTCAGCACGCCGAGGATCACGGCCGCGAGCGTCACGACGGCGCCGCCCGAGAGGTCGTAGTCGCCACAGGTCAGCGGCACGATCAGCGCCAGTGCCAGCAGCGCGGCCGGCGCCTGCGAGGCGAACATCACGGCAAAGTTCTGCCAGGTCAGGAACGAGCCCGGCAGCGCGATGCCGAAGCCCGCGATCACGAGCAGCCAGGCACCGACCAGCGCGAAGCGCTCGACGAATGCCGCCAATGACGAGGCCTGCTGGGCACCGGCCGCAGCTGCCCCTGCAGCCGCAGCCGCATCTGCGATTGCGCCTGGCGCCGCAGACGTGGCCGGGGACGGCGACACCGGCGGCGGTGCGGGCGTGGGCGCGCCGCTCATGCTGCCACCGCCACGTAGCACTGGCGCAGCAGCTCTGCCTTGGACAGCGCCTCGCGCCCGACCTCGGCGCGGCAGCGACCGCGCGCGAACACCAGCACGCGATCGCAGAGCTGCTCGAGCTGCTCGAGGTCCGAGCTCGCGCAGAGCACCACCGTGCCGCCGGCGGCGATCTCGCGGATCGCGGCCCAGAGGTCCCCGCGGGCGCCGACGTCGACCCCCTGCGTGGGTTCCTCGAGCAGCAGCAGCCGCGGTTTCACGTCGAGCCACTTGGCGAGCAGCACCTTCTGTGCATTGCCGCCGCTCAGCGACGCCAGCTTCATGTCGATGTCGACCGGCCGGACGCGATGGCGCTCGGCGAGGCCTCGGGCATGGCTGCGCATCCGCGGCCATTGCAGGCGTCCGCCGCGGAAGAAGCGCGACAGGTCCGGCAGCAGCACGTTGTCGAGCACGCTCAGGCCGCCGGCACCGCTCGCACCCTGGCGGTCGCCGGGCAGGAAAGCGAACCCGGCGCGCACCGCACCGGCCGGCGTCAGCGACGGCAGCTCGACGCGCTCCGCGCCCGCCTGCAGCACACCCTGCGTCGCCGGCGCGGCGCCGAACAGATGATGCAGCACGCGCTCGTGGCCGGAGCCGAGCAGGCCCGTGAGCCCCACGACTTCGCCGCGCCGCAGCTTCAGGTCGAGCGGCTGCAGCAGCGAGCCTGCGAGCCCACGGATCTCGAAAGCGAGATCGGCCGGCCGGCCCTCGGTCACGGCGGCACCCTGCGCACCGGCCGGCGCGGCGACAACATGCTGCGCATGCCCGGCGATCAGCTCGACGATGCGCTCGCGGCCGGTCTGTCGGGTTTCGAAGCTGCCGGCGACGCGGCCGTCGCGCAGCACCGTCGCCCGGTCGGTGATCTCGAGGATCTCGTCGAGATCGTGCGAGATGAACAGCACGCTCGCGCCTTCGGAGACCACCTGCCGCATCAGCTTGAACAGCCGCTCGACGTCGTCACGCGCCAGGAACGGCGTCGGCTCGTCGAGCACCAGCAGGCCGTGCAGCTCGCGGCCCGAGCGCGTCGCATCGATGGTCGCGAACGCGCGCACGATCGCGATCAGTGCGCGTTCCACCGGCGTCAGCGACGACACCGGCTGGTCGGGGTCGACGGCCACGCCGAACTGCCGCAGCGAAGCTTCGGCCGCGCGGCGCTGCGCACGCCAGTCGATGAACGGCCGGCCCGCGGTGATGTCGGCCACGCGCATGTTCTCCAGCACCGAGAGCTGCGGCACGAGGCCGAGGTTCTGGTGCACGAAGGCGAGCCCGCGGGCGCGCTGTTCCGCGAGCGTCAGCGGCAGCCGCAGCGCCTCGCCGAAGAGGTGCAGCTCGGCACCGGGATCCGGCGCGTGGTAGCCGGAGAGGATCTTGACCAGGGTCGACTTGCCCGAGCCGTTGTGGCCCAGCAGGCCGTGGATCTCGCGCGCGCCGACCGTGAGGTCGACGCCGTCCAGCGCCCGCGCGCCGCCGAAACTCTTCGCCAGCCCGCGCAGCGCGAGCGCGGGCCCGGCCTCGGTCACTTCGCGAGGCCCCAGAGCTTGCGGAAACCGGCGACGTAGTCGGATCCGTAGCCCTGGTCGAACTGCGCCGGCACGCCGGCGTCCTTCACGTTGCCGGCGTCGAAGATGTAGAACGGCACGCCGATGTCCTTCGGCACCGGCAGGCCGCAGAGCGCGCGCAGATAGCCGTCGAGGGTGGCGTGCGCGATCCAGTCGAGGCTCTCGCCGATGTTCATGTCGACGTCGCCGCTGCGCACGTAGTCGAGCACGAACGGCGTGCCGTTGAAGGTCGCGACCTTGACCTTGCCCTTGCGGCCGGTGATCTGGATCGCCGGCACGACGAACTGCGACATGCTGTCGTAGATCGGGATCACCCAGTTCACGCCCGGATTCGCGAGCAGCGCCGACTGCAGCGAGGGCTGGATCTTGGTGGCCCACTCGGTCACGCCGACGTTGACCTCGTTGACGATCTTGCACTTCGGGCAGTGGGCCGCGAGCTCGTCGCGCAGGCCGCGCATCAGCGGCTCGGTCGGCGGCACCTCGGAGCTCTTGATCACGATGATCTGCGCAGTGCCGTTGCTGCGCAGGATCGCCCAGTCGGCGAGCAGCTTGCCGATGGCGTTGAAGCCCACGGGGAGCGAGGCCGCGACCAGCGGGTTCTGCGGCTGCGAGGGATCGTAGAAGTGCGAGGTCATGGTCTTCACGCCGGCCGCCTTGGCGGCGCGGATCTGCGGCTCGAGCGTCTTCGGATCGACGCCGGAGATCAGGTTGACGATGTCGAACTTGTTGCGGACTGCGAACTCGACGCCCTGCGCCCACTGGTTGGGCTGGCCCTGGTTCTGCCATTCCTGGACCGTGAGGCCGAGCTGCTTGCCGACCTCGATCTCGCGCTTGATGATGCCCTTGAGGAAAGGGTTGGCGCTGCTGTTCGGGATCGACAGCATCTTCCTGCCCGCGGCGCATTTCCTGGCATCGAACGGCGCACCGGGTGCCGAGAACACCGGCTTGGCGCGGTGCCGATCGATCTGCCGCTTTGCATGCGCGATGCCGTCCGACATCGCATCGGCAGCGGCGAGTGCCGGCAGCAGGCCGAGCGCCGACACGAGCACTGCGGCGGCGCGCCGCGATGCGCGGCCGATACGGGAACGGTTGCGGGCGCGGATCGGCTCGATCGAAGTCGGTGCGTTCACGGTGGCTCCCCCTGGTCGCTGGGCCGTGGCGCGGGGCGCCGGGCCATGCTGCCGCATAGTATCCCGGCGCCATTTGCACCCGTGCAAGGCGACCACCGGCCTGCCGGCGTCGCCGGTCACCGGTCACGCGCGTCCGTCTCGCAGCGCGAGGCGAGCCGGCGCCGACGCGCGCTCAGGCAGCCGTGCGCAGCGGCGTCGCCATCTGGCGGCGCACCGCCGCGATGATCGCCCCCGCCTGCGGTACGGCGGCCTGTTCGAGCACCCAGGAAGCCGCCGCGGGCGCGTCCGGCCCGGTGACGCGCAGCGGCGGCGCCTTCAGGGCATCGAACGCGCCGGCGGCGACGATCGCGGCCACTTCGGCACCGACGCCGCAGGGCGCGGCGGCCTCGTGCACCACGACCAGGCGACCCGTGCGCCGCACCGACGCGAGCACCGTATCCGCGTCCAGCGGCTTGAGCGAGCGCAGGTCGATGACCTCGGCGGCGATGCCCTGCGCCTCCAGCGCGTCGGCCGCCTGCAGGCAGGCGGCGACGGTCTTGGCATAGGACACGAGCGTGACGTCGCGGCCTTCGCGCAGCACCGCGGCGCGTCCGAGCGGCACCAGGTGCTCGCCCTCGGGCACCGTGCCCGGCACGTAGCCGAGCGCGAGATCCATGAAGAACAGCACCGGGTTGGGATCGCGGATCGCGGTCTTGAGCAGACCCTTGAAGTCGGCGGGCGTCGCGGGCATCACGACCTTCAGCCCCGGCGCATGGACGAACATCGCCTCGAGATTGTGGTTGTGCTGGGCACCGATGCACCAGCCGCTGCCGGTCAGCGCCAGCACCACCATCGGGAACTGGAACTGCCCGCCGGACAGATAGCGCAGCTTGCCGGCGCTGTTGACCAGCGCATCCATCGACAGCGTCATGAACGGCGCGAACAGCAGATCGATCACCGGCCGCAGGCCCATCGCCGCGGCACCGACCGCGGTGCCGGCGATGATGCCCTCGGCGAGCGGCGTGTTGCGCACGCGCGCGGCGCCGAATTCCTGCAGCAGCTCGGCGCGCTTGGTCGCGACGCCTTCGCCGAACATCAGCACCCGCGGATCGCGGCGCATCTCCTCGGCGAGAGCCTGGGACACGGCCTCGTTGGCAGTCAGGTCGAGCATGGGAATCTCCATTGCGAAGCGAGAAGGGGACGGGCGGGACAGTGGCTCGGACGCAGGCCGTCCGTCAGGCGTAGACATCGTGCGTCAGCTCGGCCACGTCGGGCCAGGGCGAGGCCTGGGCGAAGACCAGCGCCGCATCGATCGTGTCGCGGCAGCGCGTGCGCAGCGCCTCGAGCCGATCCGGATCCAGCACGCCCGCGGCGACGAGACGCCCGGCCAGCAGCTCGATCGGGTCGCGGGCCTTCCAGTGCGCGAGCTCGGCCGCGGGCACGTAGGCCTGGTCGTCGGGCTCGAAATGGCCGCGCTGGCGGTAGGTGGTCAGCTCCAGCAGCCGCGGCCGGCCGTCGGCGCGGATCGCCGCCGCCAGCTCGCACGCCGCCGCGTACACGGCCTCGACGTCGTTGCCGTCGACGATGCGCGCCTCGATGCCGTGCCCCGCGACCCAGTCGGCGACGTGCGCCGTCGGCATGGTCTCGCGGCGCGGCACGAAGGCCTGCCACTGGTTGTTCTCGCAGACGTACAGCACCGGCAGGCGCCAGGTCACGGCGAGGTTCACCGATTCGTGGAAGATGCCTTCGCAGGCCGCGCCGTCGCCGAAGAACACCGCGGTGATGCCGCCCGGCTCCGTGCCCTCGCCGCCCAGGGTCTGCGCCAGTGCGACGCCCGGCGCCATCGACAGCTCGCCGCCGACGATCGTCGAGGTCAGCACCACGCCGAGCTCGCGCACCGAGATGTGCAGCGTGCCGCTGCGACCGCGGCAGTAGCCGTCCACGCGGCCGAGCACCTCGGCCACGGTACGGCGCGGATCGGCGCCGCGCGCCAGCAGATGGCCGGCGCTGCGATGGTTCGTGAGGATGCGATCACGCGGCTGCAGCGCGCGCACCACGCCGACCGCGCAGGCCTCCTGGCCGACGGCCGTGCAGGTGCCCGGCGAGGTCGGGCTCGCGAGCGCGGCGAGCGCCTCCTCGTGGGCGCGGATCGTCAGCATCGACTCGAGCATCGCGACGCACGCCGCCGTCTCGTCGACGATCTCGAGCGGGCTCGCGGCAAACAGGGGGGTATCCATGCGGGCAACTCCAGCCAGACCGAACATGCCGCGCAGTGTCCGGTCCGGGCCTCCGCCCGCACATCGCCCGAAGGAGCCATGCCCGACCGGCCGGGGAGCCATGCGCGGGCCGCGGTGCGTCCTGCAGCCGCCGCCCCGCGCTCCTTTCGTCGCGGAATTCTCGGCCTCAGCCGCCCGCAGCGGCCGGCTCGAGCCGCACGATGCGGCCCTTGGGCGCCTCGATCAGCACGTACAGCAGCCCGTCCGGCCCCTGCCGCACGTCGCGCACGCGGCCGGGCAGGTCGAGCACGCGCTCGGGCTTGCCGGCGCGCGTGCCTTCGAGCGGCACGCGCACCAGGTAGTTGAACTTCAGCGAGCCGAGGAACAGGTCGCCCTTCCAGTCGGCACCGTAGCGCTCGCTGCCGAGCCAGGCGAGGCCCGAGGGTGCGATCGACGGCACCCAGTGGGCCGCCGGCTGCTCGAGGCCGGCCTGCGCCGTGATGCCGGCACCGATGCGGCCGCCGCCGTACTGCTCGCCATAGGTGATGACCGGCCAGCCGTAGTTGCGGCCCGGCAGCGTCAGGTTCAGCTCGTCGCCGCCCTGCGGCCCGTGCTCGTGCGTCCAGAACCGGCCCTCGCCATCGAGCACGGCGCCCTGCAGATTGCGGTGGCCGAAGCTGTAGATCTCCGGCAGCGCACCGCTGCGCCCCACGAACGGATTGCCCGCCGCGGCCTTGCCCGTCTTGTCGATCCGCACGACCTTGCCGTGATGCGTATCGAGCGTCTGCGCATCCTGCATGCGCGACATGCGCTCGCCGAGAGTCAGGAAGAGATTGCCGTCGGGCGTCTCGACGATGCGGCAGCCGAAGTGCCCGCGGCTGTCGACCTTGGGCGACTGGCGGAAGATCACCGCGAGCTCCTGCAGCGAGCCGCCGTCCGCCGACAGCCGTGCGCGCGCGAGCGCCGTGCTGTTGCCGCCCGCGCCGGCCTCGGCGTAGCAGAGATAGAGCTGCCGGTTGCTCGCGAAGCCGCTGTCGAGCGCGACGTCGAGCAGCCCGCCCTGGCCACGATACTCGACGCGCGGAACACCGGCGATCGGTGCGCCGATGCGCCCGTCGGCGCCGACGCGGCGCAGGCGGCCGGGGCGCTCGGTCACGAGCAGATCGCCGCCGGGCAGGAACTGGAAGGCCCAGCCCATCTCGATGCCCTCCGCGACCGTGACCACGCGCAGCGAAGGCGCGGCGTCCGCCTGCGCTCCCGTCAGCGTCGCGGCCAGCAGCACTACGGGTGCAGCCAGCCGGCGCAGAATCTTCCCTGGTGCAGTCATCGTTGCCCTCCTGGCAAGGCAGCCGTCGATCCTTGGACAAGATAACCCGGCGGCGCGGCCCGGCGCCATCGGCCGGGTCCGACGGCTGCGGCGGGAATCGGCGCCGCGGCTCAGGCGGCCCGCTGCGCCGGCACGTCGGCCGCAGACCCCATGGCGGCATCGATCTCGGCCAGCAGACCTGCGAGCTCGCCGGTCATGAGCACGAAGTCGGCGTCGAAGCGCGCCGCCTCGTCGGCGGCGTCTTCGCCATCGACGGCGTCGGCGGCATCGGCATCGCTGTCGACGTCGAGCAGCTCGACGCGCTTGAACTCGAGCTTGTCGTTGACCGCGAAGGCCACGCGGTCGCGCCAGCTCAGGCCGAGCCGTGTCACCAGCAGCCCGCCGGCGAGCAGCGACTGGATCTGCCGCGGATCGAACGGATGGCGGTTGTAGCGGATCGAGCCGCGGGCCTTGTCGGGCGCCTTGAGCTCGAGGTCCGGCTCGATGCTGAAGCGCGGCGGCAGGTCACCGTGGCGCAGCCAGCCGGCGAAGGTTGCGTGCGGCGTGCGCTCGCCCTTCAGGGGCTGCACCGCGAAGCTGTCGAGCGCCATGCGCAGCGCCTCGACGACCTGCTCGGCGCGCGCGGCACCGGCGGCCTCGACCACGAAACGCCCGCCTTCGGGATCGATCCAGGCGCGCGTGACGCGCCGCCGCGTCAGCGCGCGGGCGCGCAGTTCCTCGAGCACGCGCGCCTTGAGGTCGCGCATCTGCCGCCGCCCGACCGGATGGCCCTGCTCGGCCGCGATCTCCACCGCACGCTCCTTGGCAACCTGGCGCACGATCGATGCCGGCAGCAGCTTCTGCTCGGTGCCGAGCGCGATCAGCAGATGCCCGGCCAGCGCGTGGACCAGCCGGCCATCCGGCGCGGCTTCGACCCAGCCGCGGCTCTGCATCTCGAGCGGGCTGCAGGGCCGCAGGCGTCCGCCTGACAGCGCTTCCTCGAGCTGCGCGGCCGATGTCGACCAGCCCGCCGGCAGGCGGTAGACCACCAGATTCCTGAACCACATCGCGAGCGACCGGGCGAAAAAAAACGGGCGCGCAGTATATCTTCGCCATCGATGAGCGGACCGATACTCCCGCCGCGTGGACGGCGTGGTCGGTTCGCGGCGAGATACGGAGCGCCATCGCTTGACAATCACCGTCTACGGCATCCGCAACTGCGACACCATGAAGCGCGCCCGCGCCTGGCTCGAGGCGCACGGCATCGCCTACGTGTTCCACGACTACAAGACCGCCGGCATCGACCGTGCGACCCTCGAGAAATGGGTCGCCGAAGCCGGCTGGGAGAAGCTGCTGAACCGCTCCGGCACGACCTTCCGCAAGCTGCCGGAAGCCGACCGCGCGAACCTCGACGAACGCCGCGCTGTCGCGCTGATGCTGGCGCACCCCTCGTCGATCAGGCGGCCCGTGCTCGAGTGCGGCGAGCGGCTGCTGATCGGCTTCGATCCCACCGCTTACGAGGCCCACCTCGCGCAGCGTTGAGCGACGCCCCCGATCTGCGGCGTGCTGCGGGGCCTGGAACCCGGACGGCGGCGCGGATCCGGGACTACCCTTCAGGCACTCCAGTACTTCGAGTTAAGGAGGGCCAGATCAGGAAGCCACGGAGAGCCGACACTGCGCTGCTCGCGCTGACGCTGGTCCTGGGCCTCGCACTCGCCGGTTGCGAAACGCTGAGCAACGTCGCGACCAGCCCCGACACCGCGAAGACGCGGCGCGGCGCGGCGATCGGTGCCGCCGCCGGCGCGGTCGCAGGCCTGCTGACCAAGGGCGACAAGCTCGACAACGCGATGATCGGCGCCGCCATCGGCAACTACCAGGACCGGCAGGAGCGCAAGCTGCGCGAACAGCTCGCCGGCTCGGTGATCGCCTATCTCGCGAACCGCGGCGTGCCGGAGCGGCGCATGATCAAGGTCGGCGCCGGCGAGCAGCATCCGGTGGCGTCGAACGCGACTGCGGAGGGGCGCGAGCGGGGCGGAAACGTCCCTGCTGCGCGCGTCGGTTCGGGATGTCATGCGGCGCCTTGTATCACATCACCGCGGCGTCCCGCCCCGCGCCTCCGGCGCCTCGTCGCACGGTGCGAACGCCGGGTACCGGCATGCGGCAGTGCCTACCCGACCCGCAGCACCCGACCGGCCGGCGCCCGGCCGCCCGCAGAGCACGCTGCGGGCGCAGCGCATCATGGTCCCGCGGACTCCGTCAGCGCGATATGCGATCTTGCGCACCGACCGGGCTGGCAATGCCCGGTCAATTAGTTACAATGGAAACTATATACGGAAGCTATCCGGTGGAGACGATCATGCCCACCCCGCACGACAATCCCCTCGGCCTCGATGGTTTCGAGTTCGTCGAGTTCGCTGCGCCCGCGCACGGCGTACTGGAAGCGGTGTTCGAGCGCATGGGCTTCCAGGCCGTCGCCCGTCACCGCTCCAAGGACGTGACGCTGCACCGCCAGGGCGGCATCAATTTCGTCGTGAACCACGAGCCGCACAGCCTCGCAACCTTCTTCGCCGAGGAGCACGGGCCGGGCGCCTGCGCCATGGCCTTCCGCGTCCGCGATGCGCATGCGGCCTACGCCGAGGCGCTGCGCCGCGGTGCGCAGCCGGTCGAGATCCCGACCGGTCCGATGGAGCTGCGGCTGCCGGCGATCAAGGGCATCGGCGGTGCGCCGATCTATCTGATCGACCGCTACGACGAAGGCGGCACGATCTACGACATCGACTTCCGCTTCCTGCCGGGCGTCGAACGCGCGCCGCGCGGCGTCGGCCTGCAGCGCATCGACCACCTGACCCACAACGTCTACAAGGGCCGTATGGCCTACTGGGCCACGTTCTACGAGCGTATTTTCGGCTTCCGCGAGATCCGCCACTTCGACATCCAGGGCCAGCACACCGGCCTGGTCTCGCGCGCGATGACCGCGCCGGACGACCTGATCCGCATTCCGCTCAACGAAGAGGCGCGCCAGGGCGGCGGGCAGATCGAGGAGTTCCTGATGCGCTTCAATGGCGAGGGCATCCAGCACATCGCGCTCTCGACCGACGACCTGCTGTCCACGGTCGACCGGCTGCGCGCCAACGGTGTGCCGCTGATGACCGCACCGCCCGACACCTACTACGAGATGCTCGAGTCGCGCCTGCCCGGCCACGGCCTGCCGCTCGAAGCGCTGAGCAGCCGCGGCATCCTGCTCGATGGCAGCACCCGGCCCGATCGTCGCCTGCTGCTGCAGATCTTCTCCGAGTGCCTGTTCGGCCCGGTGTTCTTCGAGTTCATCCAGCGCGAGCGCGACGAGGGCTTCGGCGAGGGCAACTTCAAGGCGCTGTTCGAGGCGATGGAGCGCGACCAGCTGCGCCGCGGGGTGCTCGCATGATCCGCCGCATCCACCACGTCGCCTACCGCTGCCACGACATGGCCGAGACGGTCGCCTTTTACCGCGACCTGCTCGATATGGAGTTCACGATGGCTTTCGCCGAGGATCGCGTGCCGTCGACCAAGGAACCCGATCCCTACATGCACGCCTTCCTCGACGCCGGCAACGGCAACGTGCTGGCCTTCTTCGAGCTGCCGACGCGGCCGAAGATGGGCCGCGATCCCAACACGCCCGCCTGGG
>JADLDF010000299.1 GCA_020846815.1 Gammaproteobacteria bacterium
CGCGCGCGCGTCTCGAGCAGCTTCAGCGCGCCCATGCAGGCGAGCAGCGCGCTGCCGCCGGCGAGGCCCGAGACGCCGCTGAACTGGCCTGCGACCGCCAGCAGCAGCGCGAGACCGATGGCGGTGCGTACCAGGCCGCCGGGCGGCGCGCGCCCCTGCAGCGCCGCGACGACGCGCCAGCCGGCCAGCACGAGGATCGCGAGCGTGCACCAGGGCGGCAGCCGGTCGACGTGCAGCGCGATCGCGGCCAGCAGCACGCCCGCAGTCCAGAGCAGCGGGCGCAGGGTCGGCGTGGCGCTGCGCGCGGCAGGCCCTGGCGGTACCTGGCCCGGTGTCGAGTGCGCCGCAGCGTTTGGGGAAATACGATTGCGGAGACTGCCCGGCATCGCGTGGGCGGCCGTTTGCGACGCGCGCGCGTGATCAGTGTGGGCGCTTTCGCTGGGCAGCGCCTGCGTGGCCTTGCGCAAGGTGGTGGCGCTGCGCTGCAGTCGGACGCGCAGGGCCGCAACGAGCTGTGCGAAGCGGCCCTCAGCCATGTTCGTCGCGCTCCCGCGCCGTGTCGTGCAGCGCCAGCGCCGCGAGGCAGCGCGCGAGCTGCGGTGGGCCGCGGTCCGGGGGCAGCTCCTGCCCCGGCAGCCGCAGCCCGTAGCGCTGGCCGCGCGCCTCCGCGTCGAGCACCCAGCGGCAGAGCTGCGAGAGGCGCGCCTCGGTATCGAGGCCGGGCAGGGCGTCGAAGTCGAAGTGCAGCGACTCGGTGCTGCCGCCGTCGTACTCCTTGACCAGCAGCGGCTGGCCGCGTGCATAGGCCTTCCAGGCCACCTGGCGCGGCGAGTCGCCGTCGCGGAACGCCCGCAGGTCGCGCAGCTCGTCGCTGCCGTCGCCGGCCCGGGCGTTGCCCGACTCGCGACCGGCAGGGCCGGCCGGTGGTGGCAGCGTGCCGGCGGGGTGCGGATAGACCAGGGTCGCGAGCGGCAGGTGGATCCAGGTCCAGCAGCGGAACAGGCCGAAGGGAAAGGCGCTCGCCAGCCGCAGGCGCCCGATGTGCAGCCGGCCGCGGCGCAGCGCCGGCAGTCGCAGCTCGAGCCGCGTCGCATCGTCCGGCGCGATCGCCGCGAGCGCGGCATCCGCACCCGGTGCCTCGACGGCGAGATCGAATCGCCCGGCCGCGGGGCTGTCGAGCGCGAGCACGAGCCGCACGGTCTCGCCGGCGAACGCAGGCTCGGCGTGGGCCGCGCCGAGCCGCAGCCCCAGCAGGTTGCGGTGACAGTGGTTCATGCCGATGATCGCGAAGCCGCCGAGCACGAAGGCCAGCAGCAGCGCGAGGCTGTTGGCGTAGTTCAGGCCTGCGATGAGCATCGCGAGCAGCAGCACGGCGAAGCCGGCGCCGGCGCGCGTCGGCAGGATGTAGAGACGGCGCCGCTGCAGCACGACGGGCAGCCGGTCCTCGCCCTGGCGCCGCCGCGCCCAGCCTGCGGCCCTCGTCTCCAGGGTCCGGGACCAGCGCGCGACCAGGGCCCGCGGCGACATCACCGGCTCAAGGGTCGACGGGCACGCTGCGCAGCAGGGCGCGCGCGAAATCCCCGGGGTCGCCGCTGGCGGCCGGATCCTGGCGCAGCAAACGGTGCGCCGCGACCGGCGGGAACACGGCCTGCACGTCTTCGGGCAGCACCGCATCGCGCCCCGCCAGGAGCGCCCAGGCCTGGGCGGCGCGCAGCAGGCCCTGGCCGGCGCGCGGTGAGAGGCCGAGCTTCACGTCCGGCCGCTCGCGCGTCGCGCGCAGCACGCGCTGCAGGTAGTCGTAGAGCACGTCGGCGACGTGCACGCGCCGCACGCTCTGCTGCACCTGGCAGATGCGCACCGAGTCGAGATGCGCGGGCACGCGCTCCAGCAGGTCGCGGCGCTCTCCCGAGCGCAGCAGCTCGCGTTCGTGCGCCGCGTCCGGATAGCCGAGCTCGACGCGCATCAGGAAGCGGTCGAGCTGCGACTCGGGCAGCGCGAAGGTGCCGAGCTGCTCCTTCGGGTTCTGCGTCGCGACCACGAAGAACGGCTCGGGCAGCACGTAGGTCTGGCCGTCGGCGCTGACCTGGCGTTCCTCCATGGCCTCGAGCAGCGCGCTCTGGGTGCGCGGGCTGGCGCGGTTGACCTCGTCGGCGAGCAGCAGCTGCGTGAACACCGGGCCCTTGCGGAACTCGAACTGCTGGGTCGCACGGTCGAACACCGACACGCCGATGATGTCGGCGGGCAGCAGGTCGCTGGTGAACTGCACGCGGTTCCAGCCGAGACCGAAGACGCGAGCGAGGGCGTGGGCGAGCGTGGTCTTGCCGACACCCGGCACGTCCTCGATCAGCAGGTGCCCGCGGGCGAGCAGGCAGGCGACGCAGAGCCGCAGCTGCTGCGGCTTGCCGAGGATCACGCGCTCGAGCGTGACGAGGGACGAGGCGAGGTCTTGATCCATGCTTTCGGTGCCGCCCGGTGCAGTCAGAGCAGGCGCTGCACGCGCGCCAGCTGCTCATCGAGACTCGTGGCGCTGCGCTCGAAGTCGGCGATGCGCGCCTTTTCCTGCTCGACGACGGCCGCCGGCGCGTTGCGGACGAAGTTCTCGTTGGCGAGCTTCGCAGGCGCCTTGGCGAGTTCCTGCCGGGTCTTCGCGAGCCTCTTGCCGAGGCGTTCGGTCTCGGCCCGCGGGTCGATCAGCCCGGCCATGGGCACCAGCAGCTTCATCGCGCCGACCAGAGCCGTGGCCGCAGGCGGCGGCGTCTCGGACGCCTCGAGCACGCGCATCGACTCGAGGCCCGCGAGACGCTCGAGGAAAGCGCGCTGCGCGGCGACGCGGCGCCGGTCGTCGCCCTGCGCACCCTCGAGCAGCACCGGCAGCTTCTTTGCGGGACTGATGTCCATCTCGCCGCGGATCTGGCGGATGCCGAGCACGAAGGCCTGGATCCAGCGCACGTCGGCCTCGGCTGCCGCATCGGCCGGGAAGGCGGCGGCGTCGGGCCAGGGCGCGATCATGATGGAGGGCGCGGTCGCGCCGGCCAGCGGTGCGACGCGCTGCCAGATTTCCTCGGTGATGAACGGCATCAGCGGGTGCAGCGCACGCAGCAGCGTCTCGAGCACCTCGGCGAGCGTGCGCCGCGCGCCGCGCTTCAGCGCCTCGGACACTTCCTCGCTCTGCAGCACCGGCTTGGTCAGCTCGAGATACCAGTCGCAGAACTCGTACCAGGTGAATTCGTAGAGCGCTGTGGCCGCGAAATCGAAGCGGTACTCGGCGAAGGCCTGCTCGACCTGGCGCAGCGTCGCGCCGAGTCGCGAGCGGATCCAGCGGTCGGCGACGGTCTGGTCGACCGGGCCGGTGAGCAGTGCGGGATCCGACGGCAGGCCCTCGGCCGTCTCCAGCGCCAGCAGCGCGAAGCGCGCGCCGTTCCACAGCTTGTTGCAGAAGTTGCGGTAGCCGGCGACGCGCGCGACATCGAAGCGCAGGTCGACGCTCTGCGTCGCGATCGAGGCGAAGGTGAAGCGCAGTGCGTCGGTGCCGTAAGCGGCAATGCCCTCGGGATAGGCCTTGCGCGTCGCCTGTTCGATGGCCGGCGCCATCTGCGGCTGCATCAGACCGGTGGTGCGCTTGGCGAGCAGGGCCTCGAGGCCGATGCCGTCGACGACGTCGAGCGGATCGATGACGTTGCCCTTGGACTTCGACATCTTCTGGCCTTCGGAATCGCGGACCAGGCCGTGAACGTAGACCTCGCGGAACGGCACGTCACCCATGAACTTCAGACCCATCATGATCATCCGGGCGACCCAGAAGAAGATGATGTCGAAGCCCGTGATCAGCACCGAGGTGGGGTAGAACTGCCGCAGCTCGGGCGGGCTCTGCGGCCAGCCGAGAGTCGAGAACGGCCACAGCGCCGAGGAGAACCAGGTGTCGAGCACGTCCTCGTCCTGGCGCAGCGCGACGCCGGCGGCGAGCCCGTGCTTTGCGCGCACCTCGGCTTCGCTGCGGCCGACGTAGACGCGGCCCGCGTCGTCGTACCAGGCCGGGATGCGGTGGCCCCACCAGAGCTGGCGGCTGATGCACCAGTCCTGGATGTTGCGCATCCATTCGAAATAGGTCTTCGACCAGTTCTCCGGCACGAAGCGGATCGCGCCGCTCTCGACGGCGCGGATCGCCGGCTGCGCGAGCGCCTCGACCTTCACGTACCACTGGTCGGTGAGATAGGGCTCGAGCACGACGCCGGTGCGATCGCCGCGCGGCACCGCGAGGCGATGCGGCTCGACCTTCTCGAGCAGGCCCGCGGCTTCGAGCTCCGCGACGACGCGCCGGCGGGCCTCGAAGCGGTCGAGGCCGCGGAAGCGCTGCGGGACCGCGTCGTTCAGCGTGGCCTGCGGCGTCAGGATATTGATCTGCGGCAGGCCGTGGCGCTGGCCGACGGCGTAGTCGTTGAAGTCGTGCGCCGGCGTGATCTTGACGCAGCCCGAGCCGAATTCGGCGCTGGCATGGTGGTCGGCGATCAGCGGGATCTCGCGCTCCGCGAGCGGCAGGCGCAGCATCTTCCCGACCCTGGCAGTGTAGCGCTCGTCGGAGGGGTTCACGGCCACGGCGACGTCGCCGAGCATGGTCTCCGGGCGCGTGGTCGCAACCACTACGTGTCCGCTGCCGTCGGCGAAGGGATAGCGCAGGTGCCAGAGATGGCCGTTTTCCTCCTCCTTCTGCACCTCGAGGTCGGAAACCGCCGTCAGCAGCACCGGGTCCCAGTTCACCAGGCGCTTGCCGCGATAGATGAGGCCTTCGTCGTGCAGGCGCACGAAGACCTCGGTCACGGTCTTCGACAGCCCCTCGTCCATGGTGAAGCGGTCGCGCGACCAGGCGACCGAAGCGCCGAGGCGGCGCAGCTGGTGGGCGATGGTGCCGCCGGACTTCGCCTTCCACTCCCAGACGCGCTCGACGAAAGCCTCGCGACCGAGATCCGTACGGCGGCGACCCCCGGCCGCGAGCTGGCGCTCGACGACCATCTGGGTCGCGATGCCGGCGTGGTCGGTGCCCGGCTGCCAGAGCGTCGGCTCGCCGCACATGCGGTGATAGCGCGTCAGCGCGTCCATGATCGTGTCCTGGAACGCATGCCCCATGTGCAGCGTGCCGGTGACGTTCGGCGGCGGGATTACGATGCAGTAGCCGGAGCCCGGCGGCGCATCCGGCGCGGCCGCGCCGCGCGGCTCGAACCAGCCGGCGGCTTCCCAGCGCTCGTAGAGGCGCCGCTCGATGTCCTGCGGCGAGTAGACCTTGTCCATGGCGGAATCCGGGGCGAGAAGAGGGCGGCGGAATCAGCCGACGATTATAGCGAGCGGCCGGCCCGAGACTGGCCGCCGAGCTGGTGGGTGGCCGGCTCGGCGCCGAGCCGGCGCCAGGTGCGGAAGCGCTCGCGGCCCTGCTGTCGGCCTTCGGGGTCGGCGGCGGGGATCTCGATCACGCGCTCGAATTCGATCGCGACCGGCGGCACCTCGACGCAGAGGTTGATCAGCAGCACGCGCGGCACGGCGGCCGGCACCTGGCCCGCCAGCAGCACGGGAGCCTCGGCGCCGGCACCGTCGGCGCCTTCGGGCAGCAGTTCGTGCGGGATGAACGAACCGTCGAAGCTGGTCCACAGCAGCTCGTCGAGCGCGGCCAGCTCGCGACGCTGGTCGCCGACGATCAGCGTGCGCTGGCCGGCCGCGTAGGCCTTGTCGACCAGTCGACAGACCAGGGACAGCCGCGCACCCTCGCCCGCAGCCGGGTCGGTCACGTAGAAATCGACGCGCGGCGCGGCCACGGAACGCTCGGACGGCGGGTCGTTCAGCGGCTCGCGCGGCGGATCAGGAACTCGGACAGCAGCGGCACCGGACGGCCGGTGCTGCCTTTCTGCGCGCCGCCGAGATAGGCCGTGCCGGCGATGTCGAGGTGCGCCCAGCGCAGCCCTTGCGTGAACTTGCCGAGGAAGGCCGCGGCCGTGATCGCGCCGCCGTCGCGGCCCGCGACGTTGGCGAAGTCCGCGAAATTGCTCTTGAGCTGCTCGGCGTATTCCTCGGTGAGCGGCATGCGCCAGGCGCGGTCGTCGGCGCGCAGGCCCGCCTCGACGACCTCGGCCGCGAGCGCGTCGTCGTTCGACATCACGCCGGTGTGGTGCGCGCCGAGCGCGATCACGCAGGCACCGGTCAGCGTGGCGACGTCGAGGACGACGTCCGGCTCGTAGCGACGCGCATAGTGCAGCGCGTCGCAGAGGATCAGCCGGCCCTCGGCGTCGGTGTTCAGGATCTCGACCGTGAGGCCCGCGGCGCTGGTGACGATGTCACCCGGCTTGATCGCGCGGCCGCTCGGCATGTTCTCGCAGGTGGGCACGAGCGCGACCAGGTGCATCGGCAGCGCGAGCTCCGCGGCGACCGTCAGCGCGCCGAGCACCGCGGCGGCGCCGGACATGTCGAACTTCATCTCGTCCATCGCGCCGGGATCCTTGAGCGAGATGCCGCCGGTGTCGAAGGTGATGCCCTTGCCGACCAGCACGACGGGCGCACGCTTGGCGCGGCCG
>JADLDF010000300.1 GCA_020846815.1 Gammaproteobacteria bacterium
AGGGCTCGGGCGACGTGAAGTACCACAAGGGCTTCTCGGCCGACCTGCGCACCCCGGGCGGCAACGTCCACGTGGCGCTGGCCTTCAACCCTTCGCACCTCGAGGTCGTGAACCCCGTGGTCGAGGGCTCGGTGCGCGCACGCCAGGAGCGGCGCGGCGATGTCGGGGGCGACCGCGTGGTGCCGGTGCTGATCCACGGCGATGCGGCCTTCGCGGGGCAGGGCGTCGTGGTGGAGACCATGCAGCTGTCGCAGGCGCGCGGCTTCTACACCGGCGGCACGGTGCACCTGGTCGTGAACAACCAGGTCGGTTTCACGACCTCGAGGCCCGAGGATGCGCGTTCGACGATGTACTGCTCGGATGTCGCGAAAATGCTCGAGGCGCCGATCTTCCACGTCAATGCCGATGATCCCGAGGCCGTGGTGTTCGTCACGCGCCTCGCGCTGCGCTATCGCATGCGCTTCCACAAGGACGTCGTCATCGACCTCGTCTGCTACCGCCGCCTCGGTCACAACGAGGCCGACGAGCCGGCGGCGACCCAGCCGGTCATGTACTCGGTGATCCGCAAGCACCCGACGGCTCGCCGGCTCTACGCCGACCGCCTGGTCGCCGAGGGCGTCATGACCCAGGCCGAGGCCGACGGCCTGATCGAACAGTATCGCGCGGGCCTCGACGAAGGCCGCCCGCAGGCGCGCGCCTCGCTCGGCATGATCGGCAACAAGTACACGGTCGACTGGGCGCCCTATACCGACATCGACTGGAGCGATCGCGTGAAGTCGGGCGTCGATCTGGCCCTGCTGCGCACGCTCGGCGCGAAGCTCATTGCGCTGCCCGAGGGTTACGTGCTGCATCCGCGCGTCCAGCAGGTCTACGCGAACCGCGCGAAAATGATCGCCGGCGAGCTGCCGCTCGACTGGGGCTGCGCCGAGACGCTGGCCTATGCCACGCTGCTGAACGACAACTTCAGCGTGCGTCTCTGCGGCCAGGACGCCGGCCGCGGCACCTTCTTCCACCGTCACGCGGTGCTGCACCACCAGCAGACCGGCGAAGCCTGGCTGCCGCTGCAGCACCTCGCCGAGCGCCAGCCGAGCATCCAGGTCATCGACTCGGTGCTGTCGGAAGAGGCCGTCATGGGCTTCGAGTACGGCTATTCGACGACCGAGCCGAACGCACTGGTGATCTGGGAGGGCCAGTTCGGCGACTTCGCCAACGGCGCACAGGTGATCATCGACCAGTTCATCAGCTCCGGCGAGTCGAAGTGGGGCCGCTACTGCGGCCTGGTGCTGTTCCTGCCGCACGGCTACGAGGGGCAGGGGCCGGAGCATTCGTCGGCGCGTCTCGAGCGCTTCCTGCAGCTCTGCGCCGAACAGAACATGAGCGTCTGCGTGCCCTCGACGCCGGCGCAGATGTTCCACATGCTGCGCCGGCAGATGCTGCGCAGCTTCCGCAAGCCGCTGATCGTCATGACACCGAAGAGCCTGCTGCGGCACGAGATGTCGGTGTCGAGGCTCGAGGAGCTCTCGCGCGGCAGTTTCCAGAACATGATCGACGAGGTCGACGAGCTGAATCCGGCGCAGGTGCGGCGGCTGGTGCTCTCGAGCGGCAAGGTCTACTTCGATCTGCTGAAGGCGCGGCGCGCCAACGAGCAGCGCGACGTGGCGTTGGTGCGCCTCGAGCAGCTCTATCCCTTCCCGATCGAGGAGTACGAGACGATTCTGCGCCGCTATCCGAACGCGCGCGAGGTCGTCTGGTGCCAGGAGGAGCCGCAGAACCAGGGCGCCTGGTACCAAATCCGTCACCAGCTCGACCGGCCGCTGGTGGGCAAGCGCGAGCTGCTGTACGCGGGGCGTGCGCCGGCTGCGGCGCCGGCCACGGGCATCAGCAAGATCCACGACGCCGAGCAGGCCGCGCTGATCGACGCGGCGCTGCGCTCGAGCGCCCGTGAAGAAGGCGCTCGCGAGACCACGCGCCTGTCGCCCCCGGCCGCTCCGGTCGCGGGCGGCCTGCGCAAGAGTTCCTGAAGGAAAGCATCCGATGACGATTGAAATCCGCGTTCCCCAGCTCCCTGAATCCGTCGCCGACGCCACGCTCGTGGCCTGGCGCAAGCAGCCCGGCGAGACGGCCGGCCGCGACGAGAACCTCGCCGATCTTGAGACTGACAAGGTCGTGCTCGAGGTGCCGGCGCCCGCCAATGGCGTGCTCAAGGAAATCCTGGTGCAGGCCGGCACCACGGTGAAGAGCGGCGACCTGCTGGCGGTCTACGAGCCGGGCGCGAGTGCTGCCGCAGCCGCGCCGGCCGCGAAACCGGCGGCGGCGGCCCGGGCCGCGGCGCCGGCGGCCGCGCCCGCAGGTGGCGAAGCGGCCCGACTCAGCCCGGCGGTACGCCGCCTGGTCGAGGAAAACAAGCTCGATCCGGCGCAGATCAGCGGCTCGGGCAAGGACGGACGCCTGACCAAGGGCGACGTCGTGAGCCATCTCGGCAAGCAGGGCGCATCCGCCCAGGCGCCGGCTGCGAAGCCCGCCGCGACGCCGGCCCCGGCCGCGGCGCCGCTGCCGGCCGGGGCGCGCAGCGAGCAGCGCGTGCCGATGACGCGGCTGCGCCAGCGCATCGCCGAACGCCTGGTGCGCGCGCAAGCCGAGGCGGCGCTGCTGACCACGTTCAACGAAATCGACCTGACCGCGATCAACGAGCTGCGCGCGCGCTACAAGGACCGCTTCGA
>JADLDF010000301.1 GCA_020846815.1 Gammaproteobacteria bacterium
CCACCGCGCGGCCGCCGGCGTGGTTGATCAGCTCGACGATCTCCTTGTTGACCTGGCCGGCGAGCACCATCTCGACGATGTCCATCGTCTCGGCGTCGGTCACGCGCATCCCCTGGACGAACTCGCCTTTCTTGCCGACACGCGCCAGCAGCTGCTCGATCTGAGGCCCGCCGCCGTGCACCACCACCGGGTTGAGGCCCACCAGCTTGAGCAGCACCACGTCGCGCGCGAAGCTCTGCTTGAGCTTCTCGTCGGTCATGGCGTTGCCGCCGTACTTCACGACGACGATCTTCCCGTGGAAACGCCGGATGTACGGCATCGCTTCGGCGAGGATCGCCGCCTTCAGCGACGGGGTCACCGCCTGCGGCGGCGCCGCGGAGGGTTGCGACGCGGAACCGGCGGGCTGCTGCTCGGCGCTCATGCTGCTCCTCGAGCGGATGGGTGGGATCGGCGAGGCATTCTAACCGAGGCCCGCGCGCGGGCCTCGCGGCGAGGCGCGGCTTTACCGCGACCCGACGTCGTGCTGAGATCGGCCGACCCGACCGGAGATCGACGATGCAACGATGGCCGTTCATGGCCTGCCTCGCCGCACCGCAGGCGCGCCGTGGCTGACGCCGACGCGCTGCCCACCCAGGGGTGCGCGCGCTGCGGCGCCTCGTTCGCCTGCGGCATGTCCACTGGGCGCTGCTGGTGCGCGCAACTGCCGCCGCTGCCAGCGCTGCCGGTGCACGTGCAGCCTTCGTGCCTGTGCCCGGCCTGCCTGCGCGAGCTGACGCTTCGCGCGCGGCCCGGCGAGCGCGAGCGGAACGGACCGCGCCGATGAACCTCAAGCAGCTCGAGTACTTCGTCCACGTCGCCGAGCTGGGCAGCTTCAGCAAGGCCGCGCTCGTGCTCGACGTGGCCCAGCCGGCGCTGAGCCGGCAGGTGCGCGCACTCGAGACCGACCTGCGCGAAACGCTGCTGCTGCGCAACGGCCGCGGCGTGCGCCTGACCGAAGCGGGCAGGCGCCTCTTCGAGCACAGCGTCGGCATCCTGCAGATGGTCTCTCGCGCGCGCGAGGACATGGGCGCGAGCCGCGACGAGCCGGTCGGCCGGATCGTGGTCGGGTTGCCCCCGAGCATGGGACGGCAGCTCACGCTGCCGCTGATCGACGCTTTCCGCCAGCAGCTTCCCCGCGCGCGGCTGGCGATCGTCGAAGGACTGTCCGCGCACATCACCGAGTGGATCGTCACCGGGCGAGTCGACCTCGGCCTCGTGCACAACCCCGAGGCCGCCCCTGCGCTCGAGATCACTCCGATCCTCGACGAGGCGTTGTGCCTGGTGCAACCCGCCGCGGGGCGACGCGGGCGTGGCCGCGGCGGGCGGGGCCCGCTGCCGCTGCGCGAGCTGCCGGCCTTTCCGCTGATCGTGCCGGATCGCACGCACGCGATCCGCAGGCTGCTGGAAACACAGGCCATGCTGGCCGGGCTCGAGCTCGACATCGCGTGGGAAGTCGCGAGCGTGCCCTCGATCATCGACCTGGTCTGCGCCGGCTACGGATACGCGGTGCTGTCGGCCGGCGCAGTCGCGGCGTCCGGGCGCTCGGGCGAGCTCGCCGTGCGGCCGCTGGTCGAGCCACAGCTGAGCAGCGTGCTGTGCCTGGCGACCTCGGCGCACAGGCGGCCGACGCCGCTGGCCCGCCACGCGTCGCGGCTTCTGCGCGAGCTGGTCGAGGCGCTGCCGATGCCGCGGATGGCCATGCCCATACGGCATAGCTGATATCGACCGGCCTTGCTGAAACCGGCAGGTCCGCGTGCGAGAATCGCGGATCCCGACCGGTTCCAGAGCCGATCCATGCAGACCGCCATTCCCTGCCTGTTCATGCGCGGCGGCACGTCGCGCGGCCCGTTCTTCGACGAGGCCGACCTGCCCGCCGACATCCCGACGCGCGACCGCGTGCTGCTCGCCGTCATGGGCTCGCCGGACCGCCGGCAGATCGACGGCCTGGGCGGCGCGCATCCCCTCACCAGCAAGGTGGGAATCGTCCGGCGCAGCCAGGTCGCCGGCGTCGACCTCGACTTCCTGTTCGCGCAATTGCAGCCCGACCGCGACACGGTCGACACGACGCCGAACTGCGGCAACATGCTCGCGGCCGTGGTGCCGTTCGCGCTCGAGACCGGCCTGGCCGTCGCGCAGGGCGACACGACCACGCTGCGCGTGCTCACGCTTAACACCGACATGCAGTGCGACATCACCGTGCGCACGCCGATGACGCCGGTGGGCCGTCGCGTCGAGTACGCCGGCGACGCGCGCATCGACGGGGTGCCCGGCACCTCGTCGCCGATCACGATCAACTTCCTCGACACCGCCGGCTCGGTCTGCTCGGGGCTGCTGCCCACCGGCCACGTCGTCGACGAGATCGACGTCCCCGGTGTCGGGCGGATCCGGGCCACCTGCATCGACAACGGCATGCCGATGGTGCTGTTTCGTGCCGCGGACGTGGGACGCACCGGCTACGAGTCGGTCGCCGACCTCAACGTCGACAGCGAGCTGAAGTCTCGCGTCGAGGCGCTGCGGCTGGCCGCGGGCCACCTGATGGGCCTGGGCGACGTGACGACGAAGACCTATCCGAAGATGTGCCTCGTGGCGCCGCCGCGCGCCGGCGGCAGCCTGTCGACGCGCTGCTTCATCCCGCACGTCTGCCACGACGCGATCGGCGTGCTCGCGGCCGTCACCGTGGGCACCGCCTGCGTGCTCGACGGCTCGATCACGCAGGGCATCGCGAACGTTCCCGCCGGCACGGTGAAGACGGTCTCGGTCGAGCACCCGACCGGCGAGTTCAGCGTCGAGCTCGAAGTCGACCCCGCCAGCCCGCAGAACGTCGTGCGCGCCGCGCTGCTGCGCACCGCGCGGCTGATCATGCGCGGCGAGGTCATGATTCCCGGTTCGGTCTGGAAAGGAAAGCAACGATGATCATCGATATCCACGGGCACTACACGACGGCCCCGAAGGCGCTGGAGGACTGGCGCAACCGGCAGATCGCCGGCCTGAAGGACCCGTCGGTCGCGCCGAAGGCCTCCGAGCTGAAGATCTCCGACGACGAGCTGCGCGAGTCGATCGAGAAGAACCAGCTCGCGAAGATGAAGGAGCGCGGCAGCGACCTCACCGTGTTCTCGCCGCGGGCGAGCTTCATGGCGCACCACATCGGCGACTTCCAGACCAGCTCGACCTGGGCCGCGATCTGCAACGAGCTGTGCCACCGCGTGAGCCTGCTCTTCCCCGACCACTTCATCGGCGCAGCGATGCTGCCGCAATCCCCGGGGGTCGACCCCCGCACGTGCATCCCCGAGCTCGAGAGGTGCGTGAACGAGTACGGGTTCGTCGCGATCAACCTGAACCCTGATCCATCCGGGGGCCACTGGACCTCGCCGCCGCTGTCCGACCGCCACTGGTACCCGATCTACGAGAAGATGGTCGAGCTCGAGATCCCGGCGATGATCCACGTGAGCACCAGCTGCAACGCGTGCTTCCACACCACCGGCGCGCACTACC
>JADLDF010000302.1 GCA_020846815.1 Gammaproteobacteria bacterium
CCACCGCGCGGCCGCCGGCGTGGTTGATCAGCTCGACGATCTCCTTGTTGACCTGGCCGGCGAGCACCATCTCGACGATGTCCATCGTCTCGGCGTCGGTCACGCGCATCCCCTGGACGAACTCGCCCTTCTTGCCGACGCGCGCCAGCAGCTGCTCGATCTGAGGCCCGCCGCCGTGCACCACCACCGGATTGAGGCCGACCAGCTTGAGCAGCACCACGTCGCGCGCGAAACTCTGCTTGAGCTTCTCGTCGGTCATGGCGTTGCCGCCGTACTTCACGACGACGATCTTCCCGTGGAAGCGGCGGATGTACGGCATCGCCTCCGCGAGGATCGCCGCCTTCAGCGACGGAGGCACCGCCTGGGGCGGCGCCGCGGAGGGTTGCGACGCGGAACCGGCGGGCTGCTGCTCGGCGCTCATGCTGCTCCTCGAGCGGATGGGTGGGATCGGCGAGGCATTCTAACCGAGGCCCGCACGCGGGCCTCGCGGCGCGGCGCTGCTTTACCGCGGCCTGACTTCGTGCTGTGATCGGTCGATCCGACCGGAGATCGACGATGCACCAATGGCCGTTCATGCCCTGCCGCGACGCGCACGCACGCCGTGGCTGACGCCGACGCGCCGCCCACCCAGAGGTGCCCGCGCTGCGGCGCCTCGTTCGCCTGCGGGATCGCCAGTGGGCGCTGCTGGTGCGCGCAACTGCCGCCGCTGCCGGCGCTGCCGGTGCACGCGCAGCCTTCGTGCCTGTGCCCGGCATGCCTGCGCGAGCTGACGCTTCGCGAGCGGCCCGCCGACCGCGAGCAGGACGGGCCGCGCCGATGAACCTCAAGCAGCTCGAGTACTTCGTCCATGTCGCCGAGCTGGGCAGCTTCAGCAAGGCGGCGCTGGTGCTCGACGTGGCCCAGCCGGCGCTCAGCCGGCAGGTGCGCGCGCTCGAGACCGACCTGCGCGAGACGCTGCTGCTGCGAAACGGCCGCGGCGTGCGGCTGACCGAAGCGGGCAGGCGGCTGTTCGAGCACAGCGTCGGCATCCTGCAGATGGTCTCGCACGCACGCGAGGACATGGGCGCGAGCCGCGACGAGCCGGTCGGGCGCATCGTGGTCGGCTTGCCCCCGAGCATGGGACGACAGCTCACGCTTCCGCTGATCGACGCGTTCCGCCAGCAGCTGCCTCGCGCGCGGCTGGCGATCGTCGAAGGACTGTCTGCGCACATCACCGAATGGATCGTCACCGGGCGCGTCGACCTCGGGCTCGTGCACAACCCCGAGGCCGCCCCTGCGCTCGAGATCACCCCGATCCTCGACGAAGCGCTGTGCCTGGTGCAGCCCGCCGCCGGACGGCGTGGGCGTGGGCGCGGGCGCGGGCGCGGCCGCAGCGTGCGCGCCCCGCTGCCGCTGCGCGAATTGCCGGGCTTTCCGCTGATCGTGCCGGATCGCACGCACGCGATCCGCAGGCTGCTGGAAACGCAGGCCATGCTGGCCGGACTCGAGCTCGACATCGCCTGGGAAGTCGCGAGCGTGCCCTCGATCGTCGACCTGGTCTGCGCCGGATACGGATACGCGGTGCTGTCGGCGGGCGCGGTCGCGGCGTCCGGACGCTCGGGCGAGCTCACCGTGCGACCGTTGGTCGAGCCCCAGCTGAGCAGCGTGCTGTGCCTGGCGACCTCGGCGCACAAGCGGCCGACGCCGCTGGCGCGCCACGCGTCGCGGCTGCTGCGCGAACTGGTCGAGGCGCTGCCGATGCCACGGATGTCCATGCCGATACGGCATAGCTGATATCGACCGGCCTTGCTGAAACCGGCAGGTCCGCATGCGAGAATCGCGGATCCCGACCGGTTCCAGAGCCGATCCATGCAGACCGCCATTCCCTGCCTGTTCATGCGCGGCGGCACGTCGCGCGGCCCGTTCTTCGACGAGGCCCACCTGCCCGCCGACATCCCGACGCGCGACCGCGTGCTGCTCGCCGTCATGGGCTCGCCCGACCGCCGGCAGATCGACGGCCTGGGCGGCGCGCATCCCCTCACCAGCAAGGTGGGAATCGTCCGGCGCAGCAAGGTCGCCGGCGTCGACCTCGACTTCCTGTTCGCGCAGCTGCAGCCCGACCGCGACACCGTCGACACGACGCCGAACTGCGGCAACATGCTCGCGGCCGTGGTGCCGTTCGCGCTCGAGACCGGCCTGGCCGCCGCGCAGGGCGACACGACCACGCTGCGCGTGCTCACGCTGAACACCGACATGCAGTGCGACATCACCGTGCGTACGCCGATGACGCCGGCCGGCCGGCGCGTGGAGTACTCCGGCGACGCGCGCATCGACGGGGTGCCCGGCACTTCGTCGCCGATCACGATCAACTTCCTCGACACCGCCGGCTCGGTCTGTTCGGGGCTGCTGCCCACCGGCCGCGTCGTCGACGGGATCGACGTCCCCGGCGTCGGGCCGATCCGGGCCACCTGCATCGACAACGGCATGCCGATGGTGCTCTTTCGCGCCGCCGACGTGGGGCGCACCGGCTACGAGTCGGTCGCCGACCTCAACGCCGACACCGAGCTGAAGGCGCGCGTCGAGGCGCTGCGGCTGGCCGCGGGCCACCTGATGGGCCTCGGCGACGTGACGACGAAGACCTATCCGAAGATGTGCCTCGTGGCGCCGCCGCGCGCCGGCGGCAGCCTGTCGACGCGCTGCTTCATCCCGCACGTGTGCCACGACGCGATCGGCGTGCTCGCGGCCGTCACCGTGGGCACCGCCTGCGTGCTCGACGGCTCGATCACGCAGGGCATCGCGAACGTTCCCGCGGGCACGGTGAAGACGGTCTCGGTCGAACACCCCACCGGCGAGTTCAGCGTCGAACTCGAGGTCGACCCCGCCAACCCGCAGAACGTCGTGCGCGCCGCGCTGCTGCGCACCGCGCGGCTGATCATGCGCGGCGAGGTCATGATTCCCGGTTCGGTCTGGAAAGGACAGCAACGATGATCATCGACATCCACGGGCACTACACCACCGCCCCGAAGGCGCTCGAGGACTGGCGCAACCGGCAGGTCGCCGGCCTGAAGAACCCGTCGGTCGCGCCGAAGGCCTCCGCGCTGAAGATCTCCGACGACGAGCTGCGCGAGTCGATCGAGAAGAACCAGCTCGCGAAGATGAAGGAGCGCGGCAGCGACCTCACCGTGTTCTCGCCGCGGGCGAGTTTCATGGCTCACCACATCGGCGACTTCCAGACCAGCTCGACCTGGTCGGCGATCTGCAACGAGCTCTGCTACCGCGTGAGCCGGCTGTTCCCGGACAACTTCATCGGCGCGGCGATGCTGCCGCAATCCCCGGGAGTCGATCCCCGCACCTGCATTCCAGAGCTCGAGAAGTGCGTGAACGAGTACGGATTCGTGGCAATCAACCTGAACCCGGACCCGTCGGGCGGCCACTGGACCTCGCCGCCGCTGTCGGACCGCCATTGGTACCCGATCTACGAGAAGATGGTCG
>JADLDF010000303.1 GCA_020846815.1 Gammaproteobacteria bacterium
CCGGCGCGCTCGGTCTGCTCCATCTGCCGCAGCAGCGCGTTCATCTCCGGCAGGCCGAGACGCCGGCCCGCATGGATCGCGCTGCGGCAGGCGAGGCTGCCGAGCAGGCGATGCGCCGTCGCCTCGAGATGATGCGTGCCCTCCTCGGCCAGCACGTCCCGCACGACGTCGCGCACGATCGCGCCGACGTCGGCCTGGCCGAGCATCGCCGGCACGCGCCGCACCGCGAGGCGTCCTGGGGCGAGCGTATCGAGCTCGAAACCGGCCGCCGCGAAATCGCCGAACACGGGCTCCAGGGCCTCGGCTTCGTGCGGCCGCAGTTCGACGACCAGCGGTTCGAGCAGCGCCTGCGATGCAGGCTCGGCGCCGAACTCGAGCTTGAGCTTTTCGTACAGCACGCGCTCGTGCGCGGCATGCGCATCGACGAGCACCAGACCCTGGGCGTTCTGCGCCAGCACGTAGATGCCGTGAAGCTGCGCGATCGCGGTACCGAGACCCTCGGCCGGCAACGGCGCGGGCGCGGCGTCCGCGAAGCGCTGCGCCGCCTCGGCGACGGCCCAGGCCGTGGCCGCGAAGGCGCCCTCGCCGGCAGCGAACAGCGCGCCGCTGCCGTGCGCGATCCCGGTCGCAGGCCGTGTCCATGCTGCACCGCTGGCACCTGCCGCTGCACCGGCGCCGGTGCCGGACGCGGACGGCGACGTCGCAGTGCCGGCCGCGAGCTCGGCGGCGACCGCTCCAGGAGGCGGCTGCACGCCGGCCGGCACGCCGAGCGCACGCGAGATCGCGCGCATGACGAAGTCGTGCACCTGGCGGCCGTCGCGGAAACGCAGCTCGAGCTTCTGCGGATGGGCGTTGACGTCGACGAGCTGCGGATCGAGATCGAGATGGAGCAGATAAGCCGGCTGGCGACCGTGATACAGCACGTCGCGATAGCCGAGCCGCGCGGCGTTCGCGAGCAGCCGGTCGCGAACCGTACGGCCGTTGACGTAGAAATACTGCTGATCGCTCTGCGCTCGTGCCGCTTGCGGCTGGCCGATCCAGCCGGACAGCCGCACAGGTCCGGCCTGGTGCGCGAGCTCGAGGCAGGAAGCGGCGAACTCCCGCCCCATGATCACGCCGATCCGCGCACGCTGTGCGGCCGGGGTGTCGGCGACGGGCACGTCGAGCAGCGCCCGGCTGCCGCTGCGCAGGCGGAATGCGACGTCGAAACGCGCCAGCGCGCAGCGCTCCACCAGCCGCACCACGTGCGACAGCTCGGTGCTCTCGCTGCGCAGGAACTTGCGCCGCGCGGGAACGTTGAAGAAGACGTCGCGGACCTCGACCAGCGTCCCGGCCGGCAGCGCCGCGGGCAGGACCTCGGAGACCGCACCGCCCTCGACGACGATCTCGGCGCCCTGCGGCGCCTCGCGTCGACGCGAAGCGATCCGCAGGCGCGCGATCGAGCCGATCGACGGCAGCGCCTCGCCGCGGAAGCCGAGGCTGCGCACGGCCGCGAGGTCCTCGAGCGTCGCGATCTTGCTGGTCGCGTGGCGCTGGACCGCCAGCGCGAGCTCGGCCGCGTCGACGCCGCGGCCGTCGTCGCGCACCCGCACCAGACGGATGCCGCCGCCCTCGACGTCGACTTCGATCCGGGTCGCACCGGCATCTAGGCTGTTCTCGATGAGCTCCTTGACGATCGACGCGGGGCGCTCGACGACCTCGCCGGCAGCGATCTGGTCGACGAGTTCGGAAGGCAGCAGGCGGATGGGCATGGCGGCTCGCGGGCGGACGGTGCCCGGCGGCCGGAAGTCTAATGGAAGGGGCGGCACCTTGCGGCCCCGGCGGCGCCCTCGCCGCCGACCGCGACCAGGCACCGTCTTGCAACGGGATCCGGCAGCGCCTGCGGCGAGGCGATATTGCCCGACTCAGCGCAGCGCGCGGACGCCCGGCAGGACCTGGGCCTGCGCCGTCGTCGGCGCCGCGCGGCGCGCCAGCGCGAACTGCGTGCCCTCGGGCGGGTGGTGCGCGAAGTAGTCGTGCACGCCAGCGACGATCGCCTCGGCGATGCGCGCGCGCCGCGCCGCCTGGCCGAGCATGCGCTCGTCGCCGGCGTTGGAAATGTAGGCCGTCTCGACCAGCATCGACGGAATGTCCGGCGACTTCAGCACCACGAACCCGGCCTGCTGCACCCGCGGCTTGCGCACCACGCCGACGCGGTCGATGGAGCGCAGCACCCGCTCGGCAGCCTGCATGCTGGAGGTGATGTTCGCCGACTGCGACAGGTCGAGCAGCACCGACGCCAGCATGTCGTCCTTGTCGTCCAGCGAGACGCCGCCCTTGAGGTCGGCCGCGTTCTCGCGCTCGGCCAGCCAGCGCGCCTGCTCGTCGCTGGCGCCCTTCTCCGAGAGCACGTAGACCGAAGCGCCGGAAACGTTGCGGTCGTGCACCGAATCGGCGTGTATCGAGACGAACATGTCGGCCTTGGCGTCGCGCGCGCGCTTGATGCGCTGGCGCAGCGTCAGGAAATGGTCGCCGTTGCGGGTCAGCACCGCGCGCATGCCGCTCTGACGGTCGATGCGCGCGGCCACCTCGCGCGCGATTTCCAGCACGACGTCCTTCTCGCGCGTGCCGCCGCGGCCGATCGCACCCGGATCCTGGCCGCCGTGGCCGGCGTCGATCGCGACGACGACCGTGCGGCCGCTCGGCGGTGCGTGCGCGGCGCGGATTGCGGCGGCAGGGGCTGCAGCCGCGGTGGCCGGGGCTGCGGTCGCGACGGCAGGCACGGCGGCCGCAGCCGCCGCGGGTGCAGCGCGCGACGCTGCGGCCGTGGCCTTCGCCGTGGACGACGGCGCCGCTGCGACCGTCGCTGCGGCCGAGGTCGCAGCCGCTGCGCTCGTGGATGCACCGAGGTCGAGGACCAGGCGATGTGCGAGGCCCGCGCCGGCCGCGAGCGACGTCGTGCGCGCCGGCGTGCCTGCGGGCAGCTCGACGACGATGCGCAGCGCCCCGTCGGGGCGCGGCGCCATGCGCAGGCTGCGCGCGAGCCCGAGCGGCGCCGGCAGGACGCGTCCCGGCGCGAGCTGCGCCTGCTGCAAGTCGAGCACCGCGCGGCGCGGGCCGTCGAGCGTGAAGAAGCGATAGCGCGGCGCGGCGCTCAGCTGCAGCACCAGGCGCGTCGCCTCGCTGCTGCCGGAGAGCTGGACGTCGCGGATCTGGTTGGTCGCGGCCGCGGCCGCAGGAGCCGCAACGGTCGACCCCAGCAAGGTACCGACGAGCGCCAGGACGGGCAGGATCTGATGGTGACTAAATTTCACTGGTATCAGGGACTTCCGTGCAGGAGCTGGCGCGTAATCTACGGTGGGGCCGGGCCGACTTCAAGCGGCCTGCGCGTTTCCCAGCCGCGCCAGCCAGGCCGCCCCGGCGGCGCTGCGGGCGGCCGCGACGATGCGGTGCAGCGCGCCATCGACCGACAGCCTGAGCGCGAGATCGGGTACCGGCAGCATCGCGCCCCCCTGCTCCGGCCATTCGATCAGCCACAGCGTGCCGCCGCGATCGACGTCGTCGAGCGCCAGCGCCGCCAGCGCCTCGGGGTTTTCGAGACGGTACAGATCCGCGTGCACGAGCTCGAGCGCGCCGGCCAGATAGCGCTCGATCAGGCTGTAGGTGGGGCTACGGATCGCTCCGATGACGCCGAGGCGGCGGAACAGCCCGCGGACCAGGGTCGTCTTGCCGGCGCCGAGATCGCCGGTCAGGCCGACACGCAGCGCCCGCGCCGGATCCGGCCGGAAGGCATCGGCGAGCGCCGCGCCGAAGCTTTCGGTGTCGGCCTCGGAACGCGACTCGAACTCACGCGGCGGCGTGGCGGCGGCAGCGCCCGGAGCTCCGCGCGGCTCGTCGCCGCTCACTGCAGGTTGACCCAGGTACGGATCTCCTGCGCGACCTCGCTGGCGAGCACGCCGCGCTCACCGTTGCGGGCCTCGGCATCGCCGGCCATCGCATGCACCAGCACGCCGACCCGCGTCGCGCGCCACGGCTCACCGACCTGGGCCACGATGCCGGCGATCGCGCCGGTCAGCACGTCGCCCATGCCCGGCGCGGCCATGCCGGGATTGCCGCGCTCGCAGATCGCCGCCACGCGGCCGGCACCGCCGACGAGGGTGCCCGCACCCTTGAGCACGACGATGCCACCGTAGCGTCCGACCAGCGCTTCCAGCGCGCCGAGCCGGTCGGACTGGATCGCCGCGGTATCGACGCCGAGCAGGCGCCCCGCCTCCCCCGGATGCGGCGTCAGCACCCAGTTTGCACGCGCCGCAAGCTGCTGCTCGGCGAGCAGGTTGAGCGCATCGGCGTCGACGATCAGCGGCCGCGGCGCCTCGATGACCCGCGCGAACACCTCGTGTGCCCAGGCGCTGCGGCCGAGCCCGGGACCGATCGCGATCACGTCGGCACGCACCAGGTGCTCCTCGACGCCGCGCGGGTCGTCGAGCGCGTGCACGATCAGTTCGGGCCGCCCGCCGGCGACCGCGAGCGCGCATTCCGGCGCCGCCAGCACCGTCACCAGACCTGCTCCGACGCGCAGTGCGGCCTCGCCCGCGAGCCGCGTCGCACCGGGCATGCCGGGACCGCTGCCGATGACCAGCACCCGGCCGAAAGAGCCCTTGTGGGCCGCGCGCGGCCGGCGCGGCAGCGCCGCGCCGATCTCGCTCTCGAGGATGCGCTGCAGCCGCGGCACCAGCGACTCGCGCTCGGGCGCGGCGACTTCGAGGTCGTCGAAGAAGACCGTGCCGCAGTACTCGGGACCGTCGCCGAGGTACAGCCCCGTCTTCAAGCCGATGAAGGTGATCGTGCAGTCGGCGCGTACCGCGGCGCCCAGTGGCAGCCCCGTATCGCCCGACAGGCCCGAGGGGATGTCGAGCGCGAACACCGGCCGGCCGCAGCCGTTGACCGCCGCGATCGCCGCGGCGAACGCCGGGCGTACCGGGCCGTCCAGCCCGGTGCCGAGCATCGCATCGACGACGACGTCGCCGGCGGCGAGCAACTGCGGGTCGCCGAAAGGCTCGACCAGGCCGGCGCTTGCGACGAAGTCCTGCCAGGCGCGGCGCGCATCGCCACGCAGACCTTGCGGGTCGGCGACCGCGAGCACGCGCACCTCGAGCCCGGCGGCCTGGGCGAAGCGCGCGAGCACGTAGCCGTCGCCGGCGTTGTTGCCGGAACCGCAGACGATCACGACGTGGTGCGCCATGGGCCAGCGGGTGCGCATCATGCGCAGACTCGCCTCGCCGGCGCGCTTCATCAGCGTGTAGCCGGCGATGCCCCGCTCGTGGATCGCGTACTCGTCGAGGTCGCGGACCTGGCGGGTGGAGTAAATCGCGGTGGGCAGGGCCATAGGATCATTATACTGGCCGGCACCTGCCATGCCGGACACGCCGCCCTCCGATCTGCATGCCCTGCGGCGCGAACTCGGGCCGCTTGCCCGCGCGCTCGGCTTCACCGCGCTCGGCGTGGCCGACGTCGAGCTCGCTGTGGACGAGGCCCGGCTCGAGGCCTGGCTCGAGGCCGGCATGCACGGCGAAATGGACTACATGCAGCGGCATGGGCGGCGGCGCAGCCGTCCGGCCGAGCTCATCCCCGGGACGCTGCGGGTGATCTCGGTCGGAATGGACTACCGTCCCGCCGAAGCAGCCGACGCCGCGGCGGTGCTCGCCGATCCGGCGCTCGGCTATGTATCGCGCTATGCGCTCGGCCGCGACTACCACAAGGTCATGCGTCCGGCCCTGCAGCGCCTCGCCGACCGCATCGCCGAGCGCATCGGCCCTTTCGGCCATCGCGTCTTCGTCGATTCCGCCCCGGTGCTCGAGAAGCCGCTGGCGCGCAACGCCGGCCTCGGCTGGATCGGCAAGCACACCAACCTCATCGCCCGCGACGCCGGCTCGTGGTTCTTCCTCGGCGAGATCTATACCGACCTGCCGCTGC